>CAZLIO010000001.1:0-33044 GCA_964559025.1 uncultured Pirellulales bacterium
CCGTGGTGTGTCATGATCGAGTCGGTCATCGGCGTCTGAGCGAGGACCCGCAGAGGTGACCAAATGCGCCAGGAGGTTCGGCCGGAGGTAGACCCGGAGCTCTGCACGAACTGCGCCAGGTGTGTCGCGGCGTGCGCCTTCGAGGTGCTGAAGGCGGGCAAAAGCATTAAGCCGGTGGGTTTGACATTGTTTGTTAACTGGGCAATCAAACCGTTTACTATGTATGTGATATCGGTGTTTTTTCTGGGCACGATGTTCTATGGTTTAATCGGCCCGGATGCGGTCGACCAGGTAAAGATGCCCTTCGGCCGGGACCTGCCTGTTGGTGCGGTCTACGGGGCCGGAACCGTTATTGAGGTTGAAGGCATTAAGATGCTCCAGGTTCCACTTTGGAGAAGCTACTTAGCTGGTTGTATCCTCCTTGGGATAGCCCCGTGCACGGCCATGGTTCTTGTCTGGGGCTATCTTGCCAAAGGAAATGATGGACATACGCTGGTAATGGTGGCAATTAATTCTCTAACCATGCTTTTGCTCTATGGCCCATTAGGTGGTTTTTTACTTGGCGTAGGCAGACTTCCCGTTCCCTGGCAGGCGTTATTGTTGTCGATTGCAATATACGTTGCCTTGCCGTTGGCTGCGGGATATTTGTCGCGAAAATGGATTATCGCTGCCAAGGGCGAAGACTGGTTCAAGGAAAAATTCCTGCATTTTCTGACGCCTGTTACGATAATTGCATTGCTTGTTACTTTGGTTTTGCTTTTTTCATTCAAAGGAGAGGTTATTCTTTCCAATCCGCTGACAATTCTCTGGATTGCGATACCCTTGTTTATTCAGACCAACCTAATCTTCTGGCTTGGCTATGGGTTGGCAAGGATATTAAAGCTCGAATATCGTGATGCGTCTCCATCCGCGATGATAGGGGCGTCCAATCACTTCGAGGTTGCAATAGCGACGTCAACAATGCTGTTCGGCCTGTCTTCGGGGGCGGCCTTGGCGACGGTTGTCGGTGTGCTTATTGAGGTCCCGGTTATGCTTATGCTGGTGCGGATATGCCTGAGGACACAAGGTTGGTTCGGGACCGTACATCTCGAAAGTAATTGAAAAAGTATAAGTTTGTTTAGAAACTTTTTTTCAAGAGGATATGCATATGAAGAAAATACAGATTCTCGGTACGGGATGTCCCAAGTGTAAAAAGTTAGCGGAAAACGCCGAAGCGGCGGTGAAGGAGCTGGGTGTTGAATACGATATTGAGAAGGTTACCAAGATTAACGAGATTATGAAGTTCGGCGTGATGGTGACTCCGGCTCTGGCGGTGGACGGCGAGGTCAAAGTGGTCGGCAAAGTGCTATCGACAGGTGAAATTAAGGGAATGCTTGAATAGCCCCTCGTTGTTTGAAAGAGGATATTCATTACTATGAGGGGTGTAATTATGAGTGATACAAATTCGTATGAAGGTGATAATGATATCATAGAAAGCGAGAGTGGCTATGTTATTTAAGCTGATGCAAGGAGCTTTTATTGCTGTGGTTCTTGTGTGCTGTGGTTGTCAGGAGCGCGAAGCCGGCACCTCCTCTGATTTATATCGAGGGCAAAACGGCAACTACGGCAAACCGACAATTATGGTATATTACTTTCACAGGACGGCCCGATGCCCAACCTGCATTACTATTGAGTTAAATGCGCATCAAGTCATACAAGAGCATTTCCAGAAGCAGATTGCAGACGGCAGACTGATGTGGATGCCGATTAACCTGGACGAACCCGGCGGTGAGGAATTTAAAAAGAAGTTCGACGTTGGCTTCAGCTCTCTCGTAGTGGCAAAGATACTGGATGGCAATCGCATAGAATATAAAAAGCTTAACGAGGTATGGACGCTTCTGAGGGACCAGGAAGGATTTTCCAAATATGTTACAGATGAAATAAATAAATTCCTGAATGAGAAGTGAACAAATGAATTTCTTGTTACAGTGCCCGTTCTGCAGGGGGGGCAGAGCAGTTCATCCGCTGATTCTACTGGCGGTCATTGCCGGGGCCTGGTTGCTGGTGAGCGGGATAAGGGCAATATTTAGAAAGGAAGGTGTTTGGCGTATGGATAAAGTTGGGAAAATATTAATTGTAATAGGTCTGATTGCCGCTGTGGCTGTTGTGATTATTCTTAAGCAGCAACACAAGGCGGATTCCGGAGCAGTTGTAGATGAAGGGCCTGTTAAAGTTGCTGCGGTTCCCAAGGCCGAGGGGCCGGAGACCGTTAGGGTCGAGGCGCTAAAAGGTTTGCCGCGTCTGGTGGACCTCGGTGCAGATAAGTGCATCCCGTGCAAAATGATGGCCCCTATACTTGAAGAATTAAAGAGCGAATATGAGGGCAGGCTGATAGTTGAGTTTATCGATGTCTGGAAAAACCCTGCTGAGGCCCCGAAGTACGGTATTAAGCTTATACCAACACAAATATTCTACGACGCTTCGGGCAAAGAGCTGTTCAGGCACGAAGGCTTCTTCTCCAGGGAGGACATCCTCTCGAAATGGAAAGAGTTTGGCGTTGACCTGTCGGTTGGTCAGCCGTCTTTTGAGAGACTCAAGCCCGCTCAGGCCGATAACAGGAGCAAAGATAAAATCTGCTATATGTGCGACGGTGACATCGAACCCAAGACACTTGTGACCATTAGCACAGAAAAAGGGCCGGTTCGGCTGTGTAGCCCGCATTGCTATTACATTATGTATTCGTGCCTGACCGAAGACAAGACCGATTTCGAGAAAAAGGTCTCGGTGACAGATTGGGCTACGGGCGAACCAGTTGCCACTACAGAGGCGATGTATCTGTACGGTCTCGATGGTCAGACAGGGCGACCAACCATCAAAGCTTTCACCAACATGATACGGCCCGACCAAGCGACACCCGGCGGGATTGTCATCCCTTGGCAGGTCTTGCAGGACAAGGAATTAGCCAATCGCTGTGGATTTTGTGACCGGGCGTGCTACCCGCAGGATGCGGCTGAAGTTATCGCCGGGGGGATACATACTTATGGATGCTGTTCGCATTGTGCGCTTGGGGTGGCAGCCCGTACCGGTCTGGATATTGAAGTACGTGAGCGTGACCGGCTAACCGGTGAGCCGATTGTTGTTAAGACACTCGGCGGCAAGGTGGCCTCGCTGGAACCGGCGACGGCCGTTGCCTGGTTTGGCCAGCGCCAGAAACCTGATGACACGTGGGGCTCTGCCGGCTGCTTTCACCAGGGATTTTTTGTCACTTTAGAGAATCTCAAGAAATGGGTCGAGCAGAATCCTTACGAGACCGGCAGGTTGATAAGCATAAGCCAGGCTCTGGCAAACAAAATGAAACTGTCGTCCGAGCAAATTCAGAAGGCCTGCAAGATTGGCGAATGTGTCCCGAAATAATATTTTCTGACTGAGCTGCTGTTTTCTGTGCATGGAGTCGAATATGAGGAGCATAATAATGAATCGCTTCGGCATTTTCACTATTGTGTATTTTTGTTTGTTGGCATTGTTGGTCAAATAGCGGATGGAAAAACTTTTTACAACGCTGACACACGCGGTTGAGGGGACGCCGGCAATAGCATTGACTGCCGCTTTTGTATGGGGTATTCTGAGCATACTGCTCAGTCCATGCCACTTGGCAAGTATTCCTTTGATAGTAGGTTTCATTGACGAACAGGGTCGTATTTCAACCAAACGGGCCTTTATCATATCGGTCCTTTTTGCAGTGGGCATTTTAATTACAATCGGTGCTATAGGGGCTGTTACCGCTGCCCTCGGCAGAATGATGGGAGATATCGGTAAGTACGGCAACTACTTTGTAGCTCTGGTATTTTTTGTAGTCGGCCTTCATCTTTTGGGTGTAATACCTATGCCCTGGAGCGGGCCGGGCCGGGTTGGTATGAAACGAAAGGGAATGCTCGCAGCGTTTATTCTCGGGCTGGTTTTCGGCATTGCTTTGGGGCCCTGCACTTTTGCATATATGGCGCCTATGCTGGGCGTTACCTTCAAATTAGCTGCTACGAATCTCTTATATGGCGTGTTGTTGCTTATAGTTTATGGCTTGGGACATTGTTCGGTCATCGTTCTGGCCGGTACCTGCACCGAGCTGGTGCAGCGTTATATGAACTGGAACGAGAAATCCAGGGGCGCAACCATTCTTAAGAAAATCTGCGGTGTCCTTGTTCTGATAGGTGGCCTTTACCTGATTTTTATTACCCGATAAGGACATTCCACCAACCTTTGTATTCACTGTTGACATTTTGTGGGATGAGGGTGTATAGTATTTGGCGAATTGGAAGCTGGATTATTGGAACGCGAGCTGAAAGCTCTGTAAGTTTGTTTCTGCGCAATTTAAGGAAGCCGACAAAATGGATCCTGCGATTTTCAAGGCATACGATATACGAGGGATTTATCCCGACCAAATCGATGAAGAAGGTGCATGGAAGATTGGCTGTGCCACGGCCCGTTTTTTGCGGTCGCTGCTTAGCGGTTATGAGCGGGGCCAGGCTAAGGCCCAGTCGCTGTGTGTCGGTCGCGATATGAGGACGCATAGCGAGGCGTTAGCCAAGGCCCTTATTAAAGGGATGAATACCACCGGTGCAAACGTGATTGATATTGGAATGGTTGATACGCCGCAGATGTATTTTGCAATCAATCATTTTGGCACCTGCGGCGGTGTGCAGGTTACCGCTTCCCATAACCCGGCCAAGTATAACGGCTTTAAGATATCCGGCCTGGGCGCAAAACCCATTGGTGTCGATACCGGCTTAAAGGACATAAAACATGTCGCAATGGCTTTGCTTCATACAAAGGGTAAAGCTACAGGCTCGGTGCAAAAATATGACCTGACCGCCGAATACAAAAATCACGTGCTGAAGTTTCTCAGGCCAAATATAAAAAAGATGAAGATTGCCGTTGACGCCTTCAATGGAATGGCAGGCAAGACGGTCCCGGCCGTTTTCAGCAACCTGCCCGTAGAAATCGTTGCTCTTAACTTCAAGCACACCGGCAAATTCAAACATGAGCCGAACCCTCTGATTGAGAAATATCTGGATGAGGTAAAAGCAGCAGTAAAGGAGAAGAAATGTGATTTCGGGGTCTGCTTCGACGGTGACGCTGACAGGTTGATGATGGTCGATGAAAAAGGTAATACTATCGGCTGCGATTTAATGACGGCCCTGATGGTGCCGTATTTTTTAGAGAAAAAGCCGAAGTCGGTGGTGGTTTACGATTTGCGAAGCAGCAGGGTTGTTATGGAAGAAATTATCAAGTACGGCGGCACACCGCGAAGGGAAAGGGTCGGACATGCTTTTATGAAAAAGGCCCTGCGCGATTCGCACGCCATATTCGGCGGTGAGCTTTCCGGACACTTCTATTATTCGGACAACTACTATGCCGATTCGGGCATGATTACCTTGGTGCACGTGATGAATATTCTCAGTACAGCCGATGTCCCAATGAGCGGGCTAATCACGCCGTTGCGAAAATACTCCGGCAGCGGCGAAATAAACTTCGAAGTAGAGGATAAGCAGGCAAAAATGGATGAGCTTGCAAGAAGATACAGCGATGGCCGAATCGACCACCTGGATGGTGTTACTATCGTGTATAAGGACTGGTGGTTTAATTGTCGGCCGAGCAACACTGAACCGCTGCTGCGACTGAACGTAGAGGCTTCAAGCAAAGAGCTGCTTGACGAGAAATTAGCCGAAATTGCCGAACATCTCGGTGAGCCGGTATGATTTATCCGCATCGCCTCTTATGTGTGGATTCGTGCTACTGATTCCAGAGGATAGCAACCTTTCGCAGAAATAACAAAGGAAAGAATAATGGAAGTTTATACAAAAACATTTCAAACGCCAAATGGCCTGGTTGAAGGAGTGCAGACCAAATGGGCCGGATTCAATATTCTGTTGGTCACCGGCTCTAAAGGTTTTTTGGCTTGTCCTGCGATTGATGTTGATGCCTGCGAGCGTTACGGCGTAGCCGCGGCAATAGCCGAAAGCACGCCGGACAATCCCATAGGTACACTGGAACGTTTCCCGAACCGGAATATAACAAAGGCAAACGCAAAAGCCCAGACCTTAGGTATCAAAGAAGGTATGAGAGTCAGCGATGCCTTTGCTCTTATCGCATAAGCTCATTAGACACTTGGAAATATCCTTACAGAAACAGGAGATGATTATGAAAAGAAACCGCCTTTCTCGCCGCCGATTTATAGCCGGTGCCGGCGCTGCTATCGGCGCGGCCGTAACCTCCGGCGGCATTACAGTCGCTCAGGGCGTAGGCACGACATCCTCAAAATCCGCAATGCCGTTTAGATATTGTTTCAATACCAGCACTATTCGCGGACAAAAACTGAGTTTGGACCAAGAAATCGAGATTACTGCAAAAGCAGGTTACGACTCTATTGAGCCGTGGGTCGATAAAATCCACGAGTACGCCAAGGGGGGCGGCAATCTCAATGAGCTGCGCAGACGCATCAGCGACCTCGGCCTGACCGTCGAGAGTGCCATTGCCTTTTCCCGCTGGATTGTGGACGATGATGCCGAGCGTGCCAAAGCTCTGGAACAAAGCAAACGGGATATGGACGCATTGGCCCGGATTGGCGGCAAGCGCATCGCGGCACCGCCGGCCGGTGCCACCAGAGAGGCGGGGCTCGACCTTATGAAGGCGGCCGAGCGGTATCGGGTGCTCTTGGAGCTTGGCGACGAAATGGGCGTCGTGCCGCAGGTCGAGGTATGGGGTTCGTCAAAGAACCTGTACCGATTGGGCCAATCGATGTTCGTAGTTATTGAAAGCGGCCACCCAAAGGCATGTCTATTGCCGGATGTCTATCATATCTACAAGGGCGGTTCTGACTTCAACGGCCTGAAACTGCTCAGTCCCCGGGCCATCCAGGTCTTTCATTTGAATGACTATCCTGCCGATCCGCCGCGAGAGACGATAGGCGACCGGGACCGTGTCTTTCCCGGTGACGGCATCGCACCGTTGACTCAGATTCTGCGTGACCTGCACGCCAACGACAACAGGGCGGTGCTTTCGCTGGAGCTATTCAACCCGACCTATTGGAAGCAGGACCCGCTGGCGGTAGCGAAGGCCGGCCTGGCTAAAATGAAAGCCGCTGTAAACAAGGCATTAGGTGGAAGCTATAGTCTTGCAGCTAATCCGCCGGCCAGGCAAGCCTCCAATGGCCGGGCAAGCGAAACTGATTCATTGACAGCCACAGAAAAACAAACCAAACCGGGCGCTACATCGGCAGTGGCCGGATATGGATATGTAGCATCAAAGAACAGCAAAGTCTTTCATAAGCCCGAGTGTCGCTGGGCAAAGAGAATCAAGCCGGAAAACCTCGTAGGTTACAGCAGTAAAAACGAAGCGATAAAGGCCGGCAAAAGACCCTGCAAGCAGTGCAAACCATAGATGAGACTTCAGTTCATAACCTGTAAAGTAATGCAGAGGGAGGCGTATTTTTGTGCTGCCCGCTCGAAAAATGTTGTCGATATAGTTTTGATGGAGCAGGGTCTGCATGATGAGCCGGAAAAGCTTCGCAGTGAAGTTCAGAAAGCTCTCGATAATACCTGCGACATTCAGGGACGACCCTATGATGCTTCACTGCTTGGTTACGGCCTTTGCAGCAACGGCATCGTAGGATTGTCGGCGAAAATTCCCATTGTTGCCCCGCGAGGGCATGATTGCGTTACACTTCTGCTTGGCTCGAAAGACAGATATCAGGAATACTTCGACTCCCACCGCGGTGTTTACTGGTATAGCCCCGGCTGGATAGAATCCGGCAAGCAGCCCAGTAAGGAGCGCTATGAAAAAATGCTCAAAGAGTATAAGGAAAAATACGGGGACGATAATGCTCAATATCTGATGGAGGTCGAGCAAAAGTGGATAAAGGAGTATGATTGGGCAACGTATATCGATTGGGGATTTGTCGATTCGGATGAGTATAAAAATTACACGAAACGTTGCGCCGAATTTCTTCACTGGAACTACGATGAGCTAACGGGCAGTCCCGTCCTTATGCAGAAGCTTGTTGACGGTGATTGGCACAACAGCGAGTTTTTGGTTGTCAAGCCCGGCCGGAAGATTAGCGAAGACCTGACAAAAGATGGCATAATAAAAGCCGAGTAGAAAAGAGGAATCTTCTGAAGGCGTTTTATGGATTTAGTCACAATCATAGTAATAGCCGTTGGACTGGCAATGGACGCTTTTGCGGTCTCTATTGTCAGCGGCAGTGTGTATCAGCAGTTGCACGTAAGGCACGCCGTGCGAATGGCTGTTTTTTTCGGCGGCTTTCAGGCGTTTATGCCGTTGATAGGTTCTCTTGCGGGGATGAGTGTAAAAGATTACATAGCGGATTATGACCACTGGGTCGCCTTTGGCCTTTTAGCTGCCGTCGGAGGCAAAATGATTTATGAGTCATTCAAGATTGAGTCGTCCAAGAAGAGTTTGGACCCCTCGAATGTCATGGTTTTGCTGGTTCTGGCCCTTGCTACGAGTATCGATGCCCTGGCGATTGGTATTACCCTTTCACTTATCGTAAGCTCTATTACTGTTGCAGTGATAATAATAGGTCTGGTCACATTCGTGCTGTCATATTTAGGCGTTTTCATCGGCAAAAAATTCGGTCATTTTTTCGAAAACAAGATTGAGGCCCTCGGCGGAATAATCCTTATTGGTCTTGGGATTAAAATACTGTTTGAGCATACGTTGTGAAGGCTCTTTCAAAGAGTGCCCAGCTTTTGAATCATACGTTTGATTATTTATCAAGGTGAAATAACATCTTGGTCATAATGCACCTTGTTCGCACCTCAATAATGAGCAGGGAATTTCGTTGATGGATGGTACTTGCCGATATTATACGAATGTTCGACAAGAAAGAAAGAACTCGTACCTCTCAGTTTTAATATGAAAGAGCCAGTTAAGCTTGTATCACCACGTTTCAGGACGAAAGGCATCCTGAGAGTTCGTATACTCAGGGGCGCAGTAGGTCTCTCATTCTTTTAAGCAAATCGTATCGGGTAATCAAAATGTAGAGGGCAACAGCGTGGCAAATGATGAATACAACTTGCACAAGTGCACACGTGATCTTGGCATTCCTTTTCTTGAAGAACAGATACCCAAATAGAGGAAGAAAAAAGACAGCAGAATAAGCCAGCGATAATAAATAGTACATCTCTAAATGGCCATACGGCGCCCCCAAATCATACTCAGAGACAAGCACTAAGAATCCGCCGGTGGCTATGGGAAGCCAAAGGTAACCGAGCAGTCCCAACAATCCAAAAAAAGGGTGACGAAGGGCAAGAGCTAAAAGATAGAATTTAAGGGGACATATTGCGTTTCCAAACACGAGTGCGAGATATATTAATACAGCCCATAGTGATTTTCGACCAGTTTCGGTATTGTACTGTATGTATTTCAGTATTCGGACGATATTATGGCGTTGGGATTTCAGGAGACGGACAAGGCCTACAATTAATAAGAAAACAAGGGCACACAGTACGAGTAGTTTAATCACGACTAATAGTACTTCTCTGGCTTTGCGGACTAATGCTCTTTTGCGAAGTTCTCGTTCTGCTTGTGGGTCGTCGATTTTACCTAAGGCACTGGCTGCGGATAGGCGGACAGGTAAATTTTCATCTTTCAAGGCTTTGATGAGGGATTGGACTGCCTGTGGGTCGCCGATTTTACCTAAGGCATTGGCTGCGAATTGTCGGACACGAGAGTCCCTATCACTTAAAGCTTTGATGAGGGGCTGGACTGCCTGTGAGTCACCGATTTGCCCTAAGGTTCTTGCTGCTGATTGGCGGACCGATATGCCTTCATCTTCTAAGGCTTTTATGAGGAATTGGACTGCAGGTTGGCCGATTTGACTCAGTATATCGATTGCGGATATGCGGACACGAGAGTCCCTATCACTTAAAGCTTTGATGAGGGGCTCAACTGCGGCTTGACCGATTTTGCCTAAGGCGGAGGCTGCGAGTCCTCGGACACTATAGTCTCTATCACTTAAGGCTTTGATGAGGGGCTGGATTGCCTGTGGGTCACCAATTTTGCCTAAGGCATTAATTGCGGATACGCGGACACCCAAATCTTCATCTTCCAAGGCTTTGATGAGTGGTTGTACTGATTGTGGGTCACCAATTTGGCCTAAGGCATCGGCTGCATATCCTCGGACATGATAGTTTTTATCACTTATGGCTTCGATGAGAGGTTGGACTGCGGGTTGACCGATTTTGCCTAAGGCGTCTGCTGCAGATTGGCGGACAGAGTGCCGCTTATCTCCGAGCTGTGCTATCAATTCCTCTATTCTCTTTTGGGTATCTTCATCTGTTGGTGTCTGTGAAGCTGCCGATACAACTGCTGTTTGTGGCACTGCTGTCTTGCCCTGTGATTTTGCAGATACTGTAAATAAGAATGGTGTTAAGACTGCTATGATAAGCAGACTTTTTAGGATTTTGCGGGATTTTTTCTTTAGGTGTTTAGGAGTTGCTGTTAGCCCACCCGGCAATGTAAAACCGACGTTCCGATTTGGCACTTTCTGAAACATTTTTCCGCCTTTCGCTCCGACAATAATATCAGAATCTTCTTTTAATTGCAAAAATCTGCAAGTTTTTTTACAGATTTTTTTGCCAAAGTCGCTAAAAATCCAACTTTTAGGCCTAAAACACCTGTGCATCCCGAAAATATCGTCCTTCTTTATTTGCAGGCATTTATGATAAGATGTTCCAGCCGGCATTTACCATATAAAACGCTTAACAGAACGGCTTAAGTCTCTCGGTTTGAATGAAGTATTGAATGTGTAATGAGATTGCAACCATCGCAGTTTTTTCTTCCACATCTTACAATCAAAGATGTTAATAATAGCGACTTGCCGCCGGAGAGAAAAAACAATATAATGCACATGCTTTTTTTATCAAACTAAAGAATTGCAAAATGGCAGGTTGTTCTGTTTAATAACTATTGGTGGTTTTTATGAGCTCTAAGGTATATTTTATTAAGGCTTCAATTAAAGACGGCGAGAAGGTAATTTCCAAAAAGGCACGCAAGCTGTTTAAGGCCGGCGGTTTTGCAGGATGCTTTGAGGAAAATGATTTCACGGCGGTAAAGGTTCATGTCGGGGAGGGCAATAATAACACACACATAACAGCTCCCTGCATTAAAGGGCTGGTGGATGAGCTGCTTAAATTGAAAACAAGACCATTTGTAACCGACACGACCACTTTATATGTCGGCCAGAGGCACAATGCCATCGACCATAGTAATTTGGCTGCAAAGCATGGATTTGGTCCGGAAGTTTTGGGGATACCATTTATTGTGCCGGACGGGTTGTTCGGAACAAGTGAGATATCGGTCGAGATAGACGGCGAAATAGATAAACAAGTTTTCATTGCGTCCGGTATAGTCAAATGCCAGTCGCTCCTTTCGGTGGCTCATTTTACCGGCCATCCTGCAGCGTGTGCGGCAGCTACGCTCAAAACGCTCGGAATGGGTTGTGCAAGTAAAAAGGGCAAGATGAAACAGCACGCCGCTCTTAAGCTCAGCATCAGCAACGACTGTACACGTTGCGGCGTATGTTTTGAGCATTGCCCCGCCGATGCAATTACGCTTGACGATGTCAAGGCACACATCGACCAGGACAAGTGCATCGGCTGTGCAGAGTGCATGGCGATGTGCAGATTCGGTGCCGTCAAGTGCAATTGGGGCCCGGAATGTGAAGTATTACAAAAAAGTATCGCTGAATATGCTCTGGGCACACTGAAGGGCAAAGAGGACAAGGCTGCATTTTTTAACTTTTTAATGTCAGTTACCAAAAATTGTGATTGTTTTGACACGCCGGATATGGGTAAAATAGTTGATGATATCGGTATAGCCGCCTCGACCGACCCAGTGGCTGTCGATAAGGCAGCGCTGGATTTGGTGGAGAACAAAGCGGGCCGGAAACTGGCTGAGCTGTTGAAGAATAATAAACTCGACCCGCGTTACCAGATTGAACACGCCGAGCGTATCGGCCTGGGAAGCAGTAGTTACGAGCTTATAGAAATTGATTAAGGATTGGAAAATTTGAGGATTCATTATGTCTCTGGGACAGATAATAAGAAAAAAACGTGAGCAGTTAAATCTGACTCTGGACGAGGTCAGCAATCGCATCGGTTTTTCCAAGCCGTACCTGTCAACCATTGAGACCGGCAAGGTTAAAAACCCGCCCGGTGACGAGCTGCTCACTAGGTTGGAGAAGATACTTGAGTTTGAACCGGGCCTGCTGTTGCACATTGCTCATATAGAAGGTCTTCCTGCCGATGTTCGTCAGGAATATGAATCCGCTGAGGCTGAAAGTCAGAAATGGCGGCAGGTTATCAAAAAGCTTATTGATAAAAAAGCTAATGCAAGCCGGCTCAGCAAGCTTCTTGCTGAAAGTGACTTGAACATTGAGCAGGACAGGTTGCCTCTGGCGGCTGGTCGATTAGTGCCCGTAATAAATAAAGTTTCAGCCGGCTATCCGAGTGATTTCAACGACCTGGACTACCCTGTGGGCATAGCCGACGATTACATTCGCTGTCCGGACATGCACGACCCGAACGCATTTGCAGTTCGGGTTGTCGGCGATTCGATGGAGCCGAAATTCCGCGAGGGTAATATAGTGATATTCTCACCCGCAGCCGAGGTGCATAATGGTGATGACTGCTTTGTTCGTTTTGCGATGCCGCACGAGACGACCTTCAAGAGGGTGTTCTTCGAGTCGGAGAATAAAATTCGTCTTCAGCCGAGAAACGAAAAATATTCCCCCACAATCGTTGACGGCAAACGCATCAACGGCCTTTACCGAGCTGTAGTAAAGCACGAAAAACTGTAATTGTTTTTGGATGTTTAGCCGTCACCGGCACGGCGACGATTAAGCAGATAAAGAGGTGATGAAATCCCGGGATTGAGCACAGAGACCTGCGCAGGTAGGATTGGCCTGGATGTAGTTGGCCGCTGCCAGTAGTGCTTCACGGTCTGTAATAAAAACCTTCCAACAACCACGAGCCCAGGGGGTTTGTTTCAGCTCAAAGCCCGTGTTGCACTACCTTTGAGCTGATTAATAAGGTGCTCGATTCTGTACTTTGAGCGAAGGATAAGCACGTGGACATGGTCATTCATTATTCCACAACAAAACAGGTAATACCCTTGGGGGCTATGTTAATTGGGATTTTGACATTATATTCGCGATCAAGTTTATATTTTCTGCTCTTGCCCTTCTGCTCACGAATACTCACTGTCTTGATAAGTCCCGTATAGTACAGCGGAAGTTTCAATTGTTTTCTGACCGAGCGGTCCAGAGGATTATAGACCATTGCCAGGCCCTTTCGCTTCAGTTGCGGATTGACGTGCAGAATACAGTCGATGTCACGTCCATCAGGTCTGCGTACGTGAATAATGTCGGAGTCGAGTATATCACGGTACTCTTTGTAGAAGTCCACCCATTTTTTAACGAGTGCTTTTGTTTCTTCAGTGTCGTACAAGCGGGGCCCACGGTAGCAGGCCTGCACGCCTGAGCCGAAGTTCTGTGCAAGGTGTGCACCGTAAGCATCGAGATGTTCGGACAGTGGTTCGAGCGTGGCTGCAGCTCCACCCCCATGGTACTGTACCAGCGGCACAAACATCCAGCCCATACTCGGCGTTTTCTTCCAGGTGCCGTCGAATATGTTCTGTCGGCCGAGGATAATCTGCCTTTCCCGCGGCAGCGACCAGTTGGTCTCACGGTAGCCCATTGCACTTTTGTTCGAGCCGTTCAGAAAATACCAGTCCGGAACATTCAGATAGACCCCCCTGCTGCGGCACCACTTATAGAAATTGGTAATCTTCTTCCACTGTTTCCATTGCGAATCATTGAGCCCGCGATGCCCCGGATGGCTCCTCGAGGCGCAAACGTCACCGGGATAAGACCCATCGTGTTCGAGCAGGTCTAAGCCCGTTTGTTCGATGAAGATTTTGATTTTTCTAAAATACTCGGCACCCCATCCGCTGCACAGGCACGGCGAATTTCCGAAAATCGCGCCGCCGGGTTTACCTGTTTTAGGATTGATAACATCGTGTTCATTACTTATCTTGCGGCTGGCCAGAAGCGAATATCCGCCGAGCTCAATATTTTTACTATGGGCGTCATCGACTAATTCTTTTATCTGCGCTATGTAGTCCGGGTCGACATTTTCCATATTAAAACCGCTGCCAAAGGTCATTATGACCATCTCGAACCCGACCTCAGCGCACTGGTCGATTGCCAGGCGCACCGCTTTTGGATTTGCGTGACGGACGTGCATAATGATTGGGTTTTCCGTGGCCCACGGTGCGATAGTCCGGTACATCCTCCGCAGCGCCAAACCCTTGCGTTCACGTTCAGTGCTGTCGTAGATTAACTCAAATGTTCGAAAGGATTCAAACATTTTGCCAGGCTCAATAACCACGTCGGGACCAATTGGCGGCCGAGTCTCTAACATCAGCGGTGTCTTCCGCAGATAATTGACCTGCGTCCTGTACTGTGGGTCAGCAACCCAATATGTCGTTTTATTGGCGCTTTTCGGGTCCCCTCCGTGAAAGGCGTAATCGCTATCGACGTGAATATTCGGATACTCCCATCTTTCAGGTTGTTCCACCAGTGACTCGTACTCTACTGCTGCAAGAATCTCGCTGATAAACGTATTGAGTCTGACAGGTTCTTCGCTGCCGTTGTGGATTGTCAGCCACTTTGCCAGCAGAGGAATGCCTTGATACATTTCATAATGGATTGAGAGAGTCAGTCCTTTGAGTTTATCGTCCGGCGGTTTGAAATGCAGCGTCAGCGTTTTTCCGAGTGGAGGCCAGGGTAACTTGGCCGAGTAGCGCTTGCGTTTCCAGTCGAAACGTCTTTTTATTTTGCCGACTTCAAAACCTCTGAACTTAAAAGCATCGGGATTGCTGCTCAAAGAATCAACCCGCTCGGTCAGCAGATATGCGTATTCGACCTGCCCTTGTAAGCCGCCAACTTCATACTTGCGTCCATCGAGTTCGATTATTGCTTCAGGCTTAATTCCACGAATGATAGATTGGCCGGTCATCAGGTTATCGTAGGCGACGGTAGCCGCGTTGGGTCGGAGCCGAAACGTTCGGCTGATAAGCCCGTTGCTCAGAACAATTTCCCTGCCATCGAGCCGTTTTTCAATCTTAACCGGCTCTTTAATTTGCGTAACGAGCCAGTCTGCGTCGATCGTCTTGCCTGAGACCGTACCTATGATGAACAATACCATTAACGTTATGATTAATGATTGTTTTACTTTAATCATAATCTCATTTCCTTTTTTTAACTGTAGTTCTTTTGCAGCTGTCGTTAGCTAATTCCTGTTGCGGAAAACAAAAAACAACGATGTCACCCCTGCGAACCTGTCCTGAGCGAAGCCTGCCCTGAGCGCAGTCGAATGGGTCGAAGGAGCAGTGGTCCAGAGCGAAAAATCTGGATTCCCGCTGGAGTTTATCCCGCACACAATGCGGGGCGGGAATAACAAATACTGTTTCCGCAACAGATACTATCTAATATTTTGGCCGGCGACGGCTAAAACCAACGCAAAGACTTTTGAAGCACCGGCTTGTTTCAATGTTTTTGCACACTCGTTCAGCGTTGCACCGGTTGTCTTGATATCATCGACAAGGCAAATCTTTCGCTCAGTAAAATTATGTCCATAACGAACAGCAAAGGCACCGGCGACATTTTTAGCACGTGCGGCGGGACTCGCCATTGCCGGCTGTAATTTGGTTCGGCGGGTTCGGACAAGCTCTGTGCTGATTTGGGCTGTGGGATGCTTTAATTTCCTGATTAAAACCTGCGATTGATTGTAGCCGCGAGCCAATCGCCTCGACCAGTGCAGCGGTACAGGAACGAAAAGCTCTATATCATTATAAAAGCCACTCCCCTGCAAAGCGGAATTGGCCAAAAATCCTACCGCTAAATCCAGCTCTGTTCGGCCGTTTTTGAAGGCCAATATCATTTTTTGCAGGGCCTGGCTATAAACTCCACTGCGGGATATCCGGTCAAAGTGAAATTCTTTACCCTGGCAATCGGGGCAGGCCCCTTCCAGCAATGCAAATTTACTGGCATCCCGGCCGCAGCGCCGGCAGTAATCAGCGCCCATGCAGGCCAGAAGCTGGGACCAGCAATTCTTGCACAGGTTGTTATCAGTTTCACAGATGTTTTCGCCGCAATTGATACATACTGCCGGCCAAAGAAGCTGGTTTAAGCCCTGCAGAGCAAAGTTAAAAGCTCGTTTTGTCTTTGTTGTATTCACGCCGGCAATTATATAGACAGTAACTCAGATTAACCACTCAGAAAATATGAAAGCCGGCCTGCAAATGGTTAAACTTAGCGAATATCGCTTTATTATAAGCAAAAGTGGTCATATATTCAGCTATACTGATGTGACTGCGCTTTTTAAAAGATAACAATCTTAAGCCAAGTTTTTTGTAACCTCTTTATTTACAATGTTCTATATTCGGTTGCCCGGCTATATTTGTGGTGTTTTTTAGGGTTCCGACTTGACTATCGTGCTTTTGACCGTTATAATTGTTATAGTTAAATTTGTATGGCAAAACCAATAAAGACAACCGGAAAGAAACGAAAGAAAAAATCCTCCTCTAAGGTCACCGGAGTCAAGAGCAAAAAGGCTTTTAGGAACTATCAGCAGGCCATTGACTACCTGTTTGCGAGGACCGATTACGAGAAGCAGGAGCGTCTGCGCTATAACGTCACGACGTTCAACCTCAGCAGGATGCAAAAACTGCTCTCGTTATTGGGCAATCCACACAAAAAAATCCATACAGTCCATATAGGCGGCACAAAAGGAAAGGGCTCAACAGCCACGATGTTAGCCAGGATGCTCGAAGCGAACGGCTATAGAGTTGGACTATACACGTCACCCCATGTGGTACACCTGCACGAGCGGATTACGGTCAATACAAAAATGATTAGCGACTCGGAAATGTGTGGCTTACTGAACCGAGTTTACGCTCCGGTTGAGAAGATGTCAAAGACCGACCCCCTCACTTTCTTTGAGATTATGACAGCCTTGGCATTTATGTATTTTCTCGATAAGGCGGTTGATATTGCCGTTATTGAAACCGGTCTGGGCGGCAGACTCGACAGCACAAACGTTATTCGGCCCAAAGTCATCGGCATAACCAGTTTAAGTATTGACCATCAGAACCTGCTTGGGGACACTATTGACAGCATTGCAAAAGAGAAAGCGGGCATTTTCAAGCGTGGTGTCCCTGCTATTACTGTTCAGCAGGAACCCTCGGCCATGCGTGTCCTGAAATCGCAGGCTATCGCTGTCAAAGCGTCTTTGAGCGTAACCGGCAGCGATATTGATTTTTCGCATCGTTTTGAAACCTCGCGCGAGCACGGCCCGCACACGAGAATCTGCCTGACAACCCCGACCAGTAAATTTGAGCATCTTCGGGTACCGCTGCACGGCAAACATCAGGCAATCAACTGCGGCCTGGCATTAGCTATTCTGGATAAACTCAAATCGGCCGGATACAAGATAGACAACAACAAGGCCGCTGAGGGACTTCATAAGGTCTCGTTGGCAGGCCGAATGGAGATGATTTGGGACGACCCCAGAATTATGATCGACGCTGCTCACAATGCCGCAAGTATTAAGGCCCTGATTCATGCAATAGGCCAGAATATTCCTTATGATTCTATGGTGGTAATCTTCGGCTGCAACTCTGACAAGGACGTCAAAGGAATGCTCCAGAAATTACAATACGGTGCTGACAAGGTGATTTTCACCCGCAGCAACTCACCCAAAGCAGTGTCGCCGGAAGATTTAGCTGAGATGTACACCGAGATATGCGGCAAGATGTACCAGACCGCCGCCACTTTGGACCAGGCATTACAACTGGCTAAAAACGCCGTCAGCAAAGAAGACCTGATTTGTATTACCGGCAGTTTTTATCTCATCGGCCAGGCAAAAATGCGCTTCCAGCAGAACTAATCAATTGCGAGAAGTTAAATTCCAGCCATTCTTGGCGACAAAAGACATATTCATATTGCACTCATCGTGTCTTTATTTTATCCAAGACCCTGGGCTAGCGCCCTGTCAAGCATGCTTTGAGGAATCCAGTACCATCAATAAGTCCGGATTCCCACCCATTCGGCTTCGCTCAGGGCAGGCTTTTTGCGAGAATGACAAACCATCATTTGAGCCTTGACAGACCACTATCAAAGAGCGAAAGGAGCGAATTGTCTCATAGTCTTTTTGATTAATCAAAAAGACTATGAACCTTTCTCCTGCGAGTGTATTCTCAATCTCCTTTTTCAATACCTCGATTTTCGGTTTGCAATAGCAGAGAATCTGGGTTATAAAGTCATTTCTTCAAAATTAAACACTTGTAATAAGGAGCTGACGATGGCGGAAATAAAAAAATATATCGCCGTTGACCTTGGCGCCGAGAGCGGCAGAGTGATGCTTGGCTCGGTTTCGGCACGGAAACTTGTTCTCGAAGAAATCCATCGTTTCGATAATGGGCCGATTGAAGAGCACGGCTCGCTGCGCTGGGATTTTGACAGGCTGTTTTACGAAGTTAAGTCCGGTATCAGCAAAGCGACAAGAGCGGCAGGCGCGCAGGTATGGGGCATCGGCGTCGATAGCTGGGGCGTAGATTTCGGCCTGCTCGACGTCGATGGCAAACTCGTTGAGAATCCTTTTCACTATCGCGACAGCCAGACCAACGGGATGAAGGAAAGGGCGTTTGAGATGATGAGCAAACGCGACATTTAAGAAAACACCGGCGTGCAGTTTATGCAGCTAAACAGCGTTTATCAGCTGCTCGCAATGCGTCTGAATTATTCGATTGCCTTAGCCAAAGCTAATAATCTGATTTTCATTGCTGATTTGGTTTCGTACTTTCTGTGCGGCAAGATTTTCGCAGAATACAGTCTTGCCAGCACATCACAATTTATGGATATGAGGACAGGCCAATGGTCCAAAGAGGTCCTGGATAGATTGTCTCTGCCGATTCACATCATGCCGAAAATCGTCGAGCCCGGGACCGTTGTGAGCCAGTTGTCCGGCAGGATTGGAATAGAGCTCCGCTGTGGGCCAATTCCGGTTATTGCTATCGGCTCACACGATACTGCTTCAGCCGTCGTCGCTGTGCCCGCTGCCGGGAGTGCTAATTGGGCGTATCTTTCATCGGGAACCTGGTCCCTTATGGGCGTTGAAGTGCCGAAGGCAATTGTCAATGATAAAACCTTTGCATACGAGTTCACAAATGAAGGCGGAGTTGAAAAAACGATTCGGCTTCTCAAAAACATAATGGGACTATGGCTCATGCAGGAATGCAGGAGGCAATGGCAGCGTGAGGGGACCGACCTGTCCTATGCGGACCTGGCGGCTTTGGCGGAAAAAGCCGAACCGTTTGCCAGTCATATTGACGTTGATTACAGCGGATTTCTTGCACCCGGTGATATGCCGAAGAGAATTAACGATTACCTGACAGAGACCGGCCGGAATCCAATCGACGATAAAGGGCAAATGATAAGAACGATACTGGAGAGCCTGGCCTTAAAGTATCGTTCCATAATGGAAGCTATCGAAGATGCTACGGGAAATACGATTGAGATATTGCATATTGTCGGCGGCGGAATACAAAATGAGCTGCTCTGCCAATTCACGGCCAATGCCCTCGGCAAGAAGGTAATCACCGGCCCGATTGAGGCAACGGCCAGCGGCAATATCCTGATGCAGGCCAAGGCCACAGGACAGATACAATCTCTGGCCCAGGCCAGAGAGATTGTCCGCAATTCATTTGAGATGAAAGAATATCAGCCGCAGGATGCCTCACTCTGGGATGAACAATACAAAAAAGTGCATGGCTCGTAAGTGCATAAGGAAATAACCAACAATAGAAAGATTCATTTTGATTGCAGAACTCGAAAGCAGATTAGATAGTTTCGACCCCAACGAAAGAAAGCAGGCCCTGACGGCACTCTGTGAGAAAGTCCGGGCAGGTGAAATCACTTCGCCAAGATCCGGCACAGATGTTAATCTGCACTGTCATACCTTTTTCTCTTATAATACTTATGGCTATTCGCCGAGCAAATTTGCCTGGTTAGCCCGCAAAGCCGGGTTGGCCGTTGCAGAAGTAGTGGATTTTGATGTGTTGGATGCTTTGGAAGAGTTCCTTGCGGCAGCAAGGATGCTCGGTCTGAAGGCCTGTGCCGGTCTGGAAACCAGAGTCTTTGTACCGGAATTTGCCACCAGAGTAATGACATCGCCCGGTGAGCCGGGTATCACGTACCATATGGGAGTAGGGTTTCCGAGAGCCACACTGGGCGGTGAGCAAAAACAGTTCCTGCTGAATCTTCGCCAAACTGCACAGCAGAGGAATCAGGATTTGATGGGACGGGTGAATCAGCACTTAAAGCCGGTGGAGCTGAATTACGAAAAAGACGTGCTTGTTCTGACGCCGGGCGGCAACGCTACGGAGAGGCATATGTGTCTTGCCTATGTACGTAAGGCAAAGGAAATCTTCGGCGATGGAGATAAGCTTATAAAGTTCTGGTCTGAGAAGCTGGGAGTTGAGATTGAATCGTTGGCATTGCCCCAGGGCAGAGAATTGCTGAATACGATTCGAGCGAAAACAATGAAACGCGGCGGCGTCGGGTATGTGCTGCCGGATAAAGGCTCATTTCCACTGATGGCTGATACCAACCGGTTTTTATTTGAGGCTGGCGCAATTCCAACTTTGACTTGGCTGGACGGCACCAGCGAAGGTGAAAGAGACATAGAAGAGCTTTTAGATGTAGCTATGAGCACCGGCGCAGCGGCTATCAACGTTATCCCCGACCGCAATTATACGCCCGGAGCCAAAGGCGAAAAGCTTCAGAACCTCTACCAGGTGGTGGAATTAGCCCAAAAGCTGCATTTGCCGGTTGTAGAGGGAACAGAGATGAACAGCCCGGGACAGAAATTTGTTGACAACTTCGATACGGCGGAGCTGGAGCCGCTGGTGCCGGTATTTCTCAAAGGCGCCCACATCGTTTACGCCCATTCGGTGCTTCAACAGAAATGCGGCCTTGGCTATACGAGCGACTGGGCAAAGAAAAACTTTAAAAGCGCTGCGGACAAAAACGAATTCTTCCAGCAGCTTGGAAGCTCACTTGAGCCACAGGACGAAGATAAACTTAGCACTTTAAGTGAGGACGTAACCGCTAAGGAAATATTGGACAAAGTGACCCGTGACTTGAAGCAAGAAGGGTGAGGGACAAGTTATGGCAGTTTTACCGAAAACGCAATATGCTGTGCAGTTAGTTGGGCCGGATGAGCTTGTCCTGAATAAGTCCAAGGAGGTTTTTCCGCCGGGCAGGCATCAGATTCTTTGCCGGGTCGAGGCGGTTGGACTTTGTTTTTCCGACCTTAAATTACTAAAGCAATTTTCCTCACATGTCCGCAAGAGCAAAATTGTTTCCGGCATTGATCTTGAAATACTCAAGGAGATACCCAGCTATGTCCCCGGCGAAGCGCCGACAATACCCGGCCACGAAACTGTAGTCAGAATTGAGGCGGTTGGCCCCGCGGTGGAAAATTTTAAGCCCGGCCAGCGTTTCCTTGTACAGACGGATTATCGCTGGGTGCGCACCGCCAGTTCCAACGCGGCATTCGGATACAATTTCGAAGGCGCTCTTGCCGAGTATGTGCTGATGGACGAAAGGGTCATAACCACACCGCAGGGCGACTCGATGCTTTTACCCGTCGGCGAGGAGCTTTCCGGCTCGGCTGTTGCTCTGGTAGAGCCGTGGGCCTGCGTTGAGGATGCCTATGTATCCGCCGAACGTACGAGTTTGAAAATAGATGGCCAGATGCTCATCGTTGCTGATACTGATGTAACTGAAAATACTTTTCAGAATCTGTTTAGTAGCTATGGAAGACCGGCTAAAATAACCTGGCTTTCAGAGGAGCCAATACTGGCTGAATTGGAGGCAGCCGCAGACAGGGCCGCAAGCATATCGGCGCTTATCGATGCCGGCTATGACGACATAATCTATTTTGGCTCTGATGCTAAGGTTGTTGAAGTATTGTTTGCAAAAGTTGCTTTGAATGGTATTCTCAATATCGTCCTTTGTGGCGACAGATTCGGCAGAGATGTTGTTACTACGGTTGGGCGGGTTCACTATGGTGGTATTCGAATAGTGGGTACTACAGGCTCGGACCCGGCTGAGTCTATGAAAGTGATTCCCGATACCGATGAAATTCGTCCCGGTGACAGGATTAATATTGTCGGAGCGGGCGGCCCGATGGGTATGATGCACGTCATACGAAACATCTGTCAGGGCGTCGAAGGCGTGAGCGTTTTTGCTTCCGACGTGGATGACAATCGGCTGGCCACACTAACAAAAATTGCCAGGCCTTTAGCCGAGAAATATGATGTTACGTATGAGGCATACAATCCCTTGAAAGAAAAGGTTACCGAGGCATTTGACTACACCGCTTTGATGGCGCCGATACCTGCTCTGGTTGCCGCTTCGGTGCATAGCGCCGCAGAACGGGGTTTAGTAAACATATTTGCCGGCATTCCCGCGACGGTTACCGGCAAGGTTGACCTTGATGCTTATATAGAAAAGCGATTGTATTTCATCGGGACCAGCGGCTCAACTCTGGAGGATATGAAACGAATGCTGCAAAAAGCCGAATCCGGACGGCTTGATACAAACCTCAGCGTCGCGGCTGTTTGCGGGCTTGCCGGTGCGACCGACGGCATTCGAGCGGTTGAGAACCGTTCGATAGCAGGTAAGATTGTTGTTTACCCGGCCTGTAAAGATTTGCCGCTGCTGACGCTTGAGAAGATGAACGAAAAGATGCCAAAAGTTGCTGAGTGTCTAAACGATGGCTTGTGGACCAGACAGGCCGAACTGAAACTTCTGGAAATGTATTAAAATTCTTGGAAAGGACAAATTATGGAACCGCTAACGAAACTAATCAGAAGATTCTCAAAGCGAATGAAAAGATGTGATGTTTGGTTGGTTTGTACGCTATGGTTGGTTGCTTTTTTGATGGTCGGCTGTGAAGAGCAACAATCAGGATTCAGCGGCCTGGAAATGGGGATGGGGAATCTGGCGCGTTTGTCCTCTGCCGAGACGCGTTCGATCAGTCCGGAGAATTTCACCGGCGAAAAGGGCAAGGGAGGAATGGCAACAGAGGGTACCGGCGCAAGGGCAGCCCGTGAATTGGGGCAGGGCTGGAAAGTCTCCCCCTCGGTCAGGATTACGCCGGGCCAGACCTTCGTAATGGCGGACGTCGAAGGCTGCGGCGCCATTCAGCATATATGGATGACCCCGACCGGAAACAATCGCTTTAACATTTTGCGGATTTACTGGGATGGTGAAGAAAAACCCTCTGTGGAATGCCCGGCGGGGGACTTTTTCGCCTGCGGTATGGGTCAGTATGTCGGTGTCAACTCCATGGCGGTCTGTGTCAATCCGAAGAGCGGATTTAACTGTTACTGGGTAATGCCGTTTCGCAAAAGCTTTAAGATTACTATGACGAATATCGATGCCAAGCCAATGGTACTGTATTACCAGATAGACTACACGCTGACTGATGTCCCGAAAGACGCGGCTTATTTGCACGCCCAGTTTCGTCGGGTAAATCCACTTCCCGACAAGCAGGATTATACCATTCTTGAGGGCGTGCGGGGAAAAGGGCACTACGTTGGAACTTATATGACCTGGGGCTCAAACAGTCCCGGCTGGTGGGGTGAAGGTGAAATTAAGTTCTTTATGGATGGTGACACAAAATTTCCCACGATTTGTGGGACCGGTACGGAAGATTACTTCTGCGGCTCTTATGGTTTCAGCAAATTCCAGGGCAGGGGGTATGAGGAATTCAGCAATCCTTACACGGGGATGCCGCAGGTTATAGAGTCCGAGACGCAGCCGCGTTTCGGGCTGTACCGCTGGCATATTATGGACCCGGTCAGGTTTGAAAGTGACCTGAAGGTAACGATGCAGGCGCTGGGCTGGAAGAGTGAGGGAAGGTATCTGCCTCTAAAAGATGACCTTTCTTCGGTTGCGTTCTGGTATCAAGCCGAGCCTCATGCGCCGTTTCCGAAATTACCGGACAAAGACTCTCTGAAAAATTGAAAGATACCCGCGGATTTTTAAGTTTTGAAAAGGTCGAAGCAAAATGGCAGATACAAATGAAATCGAAAAAGCATACGAGCAGGCAAAGCAGCGTTATGCCGAGCTGGGCGTTGATACCGATGAGGCAATGGAGCGGCTGAGCAGCACGGCGATATCGCTGCACTGCTGGCAGGGGGATGACGTCGGGGGATTTGAAAGTGACGAAGGCCTCAGCGGCGGCGGCATAATGGCCACGGGTACATATCCCGGCAAGGCAAGAACAGCCGATGAGCTGCGGGCGGATTTGGAAAAGACGTTGAGCCTGATACCGGGTAAGCATCGGCTGAATCTGCACGCGATGTACGCAGAAACCAAAGGCAAGTTCGAGCGCAACGAATTGACCGCCGAGCATTTTACGGCGTGGATTGACTGGGCGAAGGCGAACGGCCTGGGAATGGATTTTAACGGCACGTTCTTTTCGCATCCGAAGGCCGAGAGCGGTTTCACGCTGTCCAGCGCGGACGAAGGGATACGGCGCTTCTGGGTAGAGCACGGAATCGTGTGCCGGGAAATCGGTGCGGCGATGGGAAAGGAATTAGGCACACCCTGTGTCACAAACTTGTGGATTCCAGACGGATATAAAGATATACCGGTTGACAGAAAAGGACCTCGCCAGCGGCTTAAAAAGTCACTCGATGAGATATTCGCCGAACCGATGGACCGAAGCTGCCTTCTGGATGCCGTGGAGAGCAAGCTCTTCGGTATAGGCTCGGAAAGTTATGTCGTCGGCTCACACGAGTTTTACCTGGGCTATGCCATCGAAAATAAAACGCTGCTGTGCCTGGACACGGGACATTTTCATCCGACGGAAGTTGTCTCCGACAAAATATCATCGGTGCTGACTTTTCTGGATGAGATTCTGCTTCATGTCAGCAGGGGCGTGCGGTGGGACAGCGACCACGTGGTTGTTCTCTCGGACGAGCTGCGGGCCATAACCGAACAGATAGTGCGGGGCGATTATCTTAAGAGGGTGCACATCGGCCTTGATTTTTTTGACGCCAGCATTAACCGCATAGCGGCCTGGGTAATAGGGACGCGCTGTATGATAAAGGCGCTTTTGATCGCCCTCTTGGAGCCGGCGGAGAAGCTCCGCGAGACAGAGCTGGACGGTGACTACACTGCACGTTTGGCGATGCTTGAAGAGCTTAAGACAATGCCCTTCGGGGCGGTCTGGGATTACTACTGCACAAAGCAGGATGTCCCGCCGGGACCGGACTGGTTGAAAGAAGTGAGTGACTACGAGACCAAGGTGACAAACTTAAGGCAAGGTTAAATAAATCTATAGACGGAAAGGGGAACAAATGGCAGCAGACAGCGAAAGTGGCGCTATAAAGGGAATGGATTTACTTTATGAATTTGAGCGTGAGCCGGTCTCGAAAAACAAGCTTCAGCCCGGCAAACATTTTGCGGGCGTTTTTGCCGGCGAGCACGTCGCAGGTACCGAGTTCGTCATAGGAGCGCTGTTTGTCGCCTGGGGCGCAAGCGCCTTTGACGTATTCGTAGGGCTGCTTATTGGTAACCTGATGGCCGTGCTGACCTGGACATTCGTATGCGCTCCGATAGCCGTTCGGACCCGGCTGACGTTGTACTGGTATCTTCGCAGGGTCGCCGGGCCGGTTACTACAACGATTTATAATGTTCTCAATGCCGTGTTGTTCTGTATCCTGGCCGGGTGTATGATTACGGTCTCGGCCTCGGCGGTTCGCATCCCGTTCGGCATCGAGGAGCAAACGGGCTGGTTCCCGACGGACATAAGATTCGTTCTGGTTGTAATCGGCGTCGGTGCGGTTGTGGTTACTCTGGCGATTCTGGGCTTCAAGAAGCTGGCACAATTTGCGGAGGTCTGCTCGCCCTGGATGTTTCTGATGTTCATAGCCGGAGGAGTTGCCATGCTGCCCGGCCTGGCGGCCCAGGAGCTCGGCCATAAAATCGGCAGTTTTCAGGATTTCTGGACACTGGCAAACAAGTCGGTTTGGACGGGCGTGGCGCCGGCGGGCAATCCACAAATTACATTCTGGCAGGTGGCCGCCTTTGCGTGGATTTGTAATCTGGCGATGCACGGCGGGCTGTCGGATATGGCGCTTCTGCGCTACGCCAAGAAGTCATCTTATGGTTTGTATTCGGCCTTCGGAATGTTTCTCGGTCATTATTTGGCGTGGATTTGTGCGGGCATTATGGGTGCGGCGACGGCGATTATCTTAGGTAAGACTATGGGTGAGCTTGATGCCGGCGGGGTTGCCTCGCAGGCCCTCGGTGTCTCGGGAATCATTGCCGTGGTTATTGCCGGCTGGACGACTTCGAATCCGACGTTATACCGGGCGGGACTGGCCTTTCAGGCGGTAACTCCCGGCTGGCCTCGATGGCTGGTAACACTTGCTGCCGGGGCCATTACCACGGCAATCGCGTGCTCTCCGTTTGTATTTACGAAACTGCTTGATTTCGTCGGATACTATGGCCTGCTGCTTATGCCCGTCGGGGCGATTGTTTTTGTTGAGCATTGGATATTTCCCAAAATCGGCTTGACCCAATTCTGGGCCTCACGAAAGAAGCTGTTAGTGAGCTGGCCGGCACTGCTTAGCTGGGGCATTGCCATCGCGACGGCTTTGATCCTCGAGCAAACCGGAATTCTGCACCTGTTCTTCTTGTTTGTGCCGGTCTGGGTGTTGACAGCGGTGCTCTATATCGTTTTTGCTTCGATGGCGGGCGCCCGTGAGAAGTTTGATGAGCAGGCGGAAGAACAAGTTCCCCGGAACGTCAATCACGAATCATCAGCGAGTGGGTCTGAAGTAGGTAGCTGGACTGAACAGAAGAACAATATCGGCAAAGACCCCGTGTTGTGGGCATCCGGGATTATTGCGGCCGCGGCACTGCTTACGTGTTTAGTTCTGCCGATTTGGGTGTTTGTTACCGGTGGCGGTCAATACGAACAGAACTTCGCTGCTTTCAAAAATATACTTATCTGGCCGACCTTGATTTACTTTGTCACCGGTACGATATGGGCCGTAAAAAGAAACAAAGCGGATTGAGAGAAAGGAAAAATTATGCCTGAAAAAGATTCCGCAAAAGGAGAAAAAAAATACTACGAAGATGTTCCTATGAAGTCTGAGGGATTTTTCTTAAAGGGTGCAGGCTCTCTTGACTGGGGGATGAAGAACCGGCTTTCGAGGATATTTAATCCCGATACCGGCCGAACGGTAATGTTCGCGATTGACCACGGCTACTTTCAGGGGCCGACGACAGGACTTGAGCGGATTGACCTGACCATCGTGCCGCTGATGTACTACGCCGACGCTATAATGCTGACCCGTGGGATTCTGCGAACCTCGGTTCCGCCCACCCTGAACAAGCCGGTCGTGATGCGCTGCAGCGGCGGGCCGAGCATACTCAAGGAGCTCTCGAACGAGGAATTAGCCGTTGATATAGAGGACGCGATTCGGATGAACGTCGCGGCGATTACCCTGCAGGTCTTTATCGGCGGCGAGTTCGAGACCCGTTCGGTACATAATATGACCCGGCTGGTGGATATGGGGCTGCGTTACGGTATTCCGACTATGGCGGTTACGGCGGTGGGCAAAGATATGGTCCGGGATGCAAGATATTTCCGCCTGGCCTGCCGCATCTGTGCTGAGCTGGGTGCTCAGATTATCAAGACCTATTATGTTCCGGAAGGCTTTAAGACGATAACGGCTTCCTGTCCGGTTCCGATTGTCATGGCCGGAGGCAAGAAAATCCCCGTGCTCGACGCCCTGACAATGGCGTACAATGCGGTCCAGGAAGGTGCATCGGGCGTGGACATGGGACGCAACATTTTCCAGTCTGATGCGCCCAAGGCGATGATGCAGGCGATTCGCAAGGTTGTTCATGAAGATATGAAGCCTGCCGAGGCCCTCGAACTGTACGAAGCCCTCAAAAACGAAAAAGATTAACCACAGATTTCACGGATTTTCATCCTTCGCAGTGCTACGGAGAATGGAAACACGGATTAAATATAAACATATGAATCTTGTTTATTCTTCAGGGTCTTTTATTGTACATAACAGTACAGAAAAATTGTTGCAATAACAGATAAGGACAATTATCATCAAGCTATGGTAAGTTTCAATGAAATTGAAAATGTTGCCAGAAAAATTGGAATGCAAATCAATGCCAAGGCAGTGATTCTTTTCGGCTCATATGCTCGAAAACAACCCGGAAAGTATAGCGATGTTGACTTTTTGGTGATTGCCGAAAGTGATTTGCCAAGACACAAAAGAAGCCGCCAGCTGCACCTTATGTTCAAGCCGTATCCTTTTCCGATGGACATTCTGGTTTATACTCCCAAGGAAGTGGAAAATGAAAGTGAATTCGAGCTTTCATTCATCTCCACCGTACTACGGGAGGGGAAAAAGCTGTATGGATAAAAAGCATGAATATGCCAAGCGATGGTTCGATAAGGCAAAAAGTGATCTATTAGATGCTGACAATAATCTTGCCGCTGATAAAGTGCCTTATGACACGGTCTGCTTTCACTGCCAGCAGGCCGCTGAAAAACTGCTCAAGGGTTTCCTTGTCGCGCACGGCTGCGAATATCCGATAACACATAACCTGTTTGTTATCTTGGACAAGGTTGTTGAATATGACGGGCTTGCCGAATCGTTGCGAGAGGCGCTTGCTTTGCTTAACCCTTACGCTGTAGAAGTTCGC
Source organism: uncultured Pirellulales bacterium (assembly GCA_964559025.1). Taxonomy (GTDB): domain Bacteria; phylum Planctomycetota; class Phycisphaerae; order Sedimentisphaerales; family Anaerobacaceae; genus NIOZ-UU13. The sequence goes on from CAZLIO010000001.1 coordinate 28,877, forward strand.
TATCCTGGAGATGAATTAACCTTGACGATGGACAACGCTGCTGAAGCACGGCAGGCGGCACAAGAGGTCCTTGAGTGGACGAAATCAAGGTTTGCACAGCTTTTTGAATGAAGAAAATAAAGACTTTGTTCTTATGCACTTATGCTCTTATACACTTTTTTCTTGCCTTTTACGACAATCCCGACCTTAATATCCTTTGTTTTTTATGTTTAGTCGTCGCTGCTCTGGCGACGAAAAGCAATCTCGCCCTTGGTGGGATGCGGAATCCAAACGCGATTCGACATGTGTGATGCGAAAATGTCCGAACCAGCGGCTAAAAACGGAAGCCGGGTATACGGATCTGGTGAGCCGCAGCGTTATAATCCGAAAGTAGGAGTATGGAGTTAATTGAGATCTTGGATTCTCCGACACTTCGGCAACGCTCAGTGCAGGCTTTGCTTAGAATGAGTTTTAGGGGCCTAAGATGAAGAATAATACATCAGATAAATATTCTTCGAGGAAATTAGCTCAAATAGCGCCGATTGTTCGCGGGCTTCTGGCAGAGGAGACAGGTAACCAGGACATACCCTATGAACCCATTATCTTAAAATCTCTGACGAGTAAAGAAGCTATTGATTTTGCCGGTTCATCGAAAAATGCCGAAGCGAACGAGTATCCGGCACCCTTGAGCAAATCTCAGAAGCCGCCGCTTTTTTTAGATACAATGGAGTATGATACCGAACCGGAGAAACTCCGTAAGCAATTGTGCGATTGGATTTCGGATTATTCACTAAAGTATAAGGGCAAGCCTGAAATCGTATGTCTTCGTGAGCTGGGTATACTTTATGTTAGCCGAGAAGATGATGCAACTGATTTGCCTCTTAAGAATAAGGTTGCGCTGGTAACCGGTGCCGCAGGAGCCATCGGTTACGGCATTTGCTGTGGGCTGCTGGAAAAGGGCTGCCATCTCGTCGCCACTGACCTTCCGGGCAAAAAGCTTGACGATTTCACGGCTGACCTGAAGCAATCAGCAGGCGACCGAGTAATAGGAATTCCAATCGATGTTACTGATGAAAAGTCTGTTGTCCGAGGTTTTGAAAGTGTCATTCTGACCTGGGGCGGAATTGATATTGTGGTTGTAAATGCCGGCATCCCGCTGGTCTCATATTTGAAAGATATAGAGCTCGATGACTTTTGCAAGCTCGAAAAAGTAAACGTGGAAGGTACTTTTCTAACGCTTCGTGAAATCTCCCACCACTTTATATTGCAGAATACCGGTGGTGACATTATTATCGTCTCCACCAAGAACGTTCCCAGCCCAGGCGCCGGTTTTGGCGCCTACAGCGTCACCAAAGCGGCGGCCCACCAGCTGGGACGAATTGCCAGTATAGAGCTGGCGCAATACGGGGTTCGCGTTAATATGGTGGCGCCGGACGCGGTATTTTCCGAGGGTAAGTACAAGTCCGGCCTTTGGGAAGAAATAGGCCCCAGCCGAATGAAGGCGCGGGGACTCGATAAAGACCAGTTGCAGGAGTATTACCGAAACAGGAATCTGCTGAAAGCTAAGGTTACGGGCCGACACGTTTCCAACGCCGTACTGTTCTTTGCCACGCGCCAGACACCTACAACCGGCGTTACAATTCCCGTGGACGGGGGTTTGCCGGACGCCACACCAAGATAGGCCTGTTGCCGAGGCTGGGAAATCAACAGGGAAGGGACGGAACACATAATAAAGGTATTGCCGAAGATACGAAAGGAATGATTCAAATGGACAAAGCGCTTGCTGAGCTAATAAAAATATCGAGAGGGACAGGAGGAGACCCGACGCTCGTTCAAGGTGGAGGCGGCAATACATCTGTGAAAACAGGAGACGGCAAATATATGTATATCAAGGCCAGCGGCACGGCCCTGAAGGATATGAATGAAAAACAAGGTTGGCGAAGGCTGCGGGTCGATTCGGCCCTGTCAATTGTAAGGAATAAGTCGATAGCACAGCTCGATACCCAAAAAAGAGAAATTGAGGTGGTAAACAGGCTGCTCCTTGCCTGCGATGATAACGTTAAAACAATTGCCCGGCCTTCGGTGGAGGCACACCTGCACGCCTGTCTGGATAAGTGCGTGATTCATCTACATCCGAGCGCCGCCGGGGCTTATGTAAATGCGAAAAATGGAAAGACCAAGCTCGAAAAGCTTTTCAAGGATGAAAGTTACTCGCCGCTTTGGGTCCCTTACACCGACCCCGGCTACATGCTTGCTAAAAGGATAGCCGGGCTGGTGGATGGCTATCACAAGCAGTTCGGCGAGAAGCCTGCGATTCTTTTCCTCGAAAAGCACGGGCTTTTCATTACGGCAAAAACCGCCACCGGCGCTTTGCGGCTCGTGCGCAGGGTGATGAATCGCTGCAACAGCAAGCTGAAACAGCCGAAGCCCGGAAGCGCCAAGTCCGTTAAGCGGGAAATAATAAGCGATGTAAAGCTATGCATTGAAAAGGCATATTTCGAGGCCACCGGCAAGCCCGCTGCGATATGTTATTATTACAACGATGCTATTGCGGATTTTTTTCGTCAAAGAGACGCAAAGAAAATGCTAAAGGGCTCTTTGACCCCGGACGAGCTGGTTTACGCAAATGGGCCCGCGATGTGGGTCGAGCTGAAAAAAAGTAATAAGTCACGTTCGGATGTAATGCTGGAGGGCATTTCGAAAAGTATTGCCGATAAGCTGAAACGGCAGATCGATACCGGCAGGAAGATTTCTGCGGCGTTTTTGGTTAAAGGTGTCGGCCTTTTTGTCGCGGGCACCGAAAAGATTGCACCGACAGTGCGGGACATTGTTCTGTACTCGATTTTCATTCGCACCAATGCGAATCGCATGGGCGGAATTTGCATCTTGAATAAACGGCAGGAAGATTTCATCAACAACTGGGAATCCGAGGCCTTCCGCAAAAAATTAGCAACCGGCAAAACCTGATTCCAGACCGGCAATGAAACGTTAGTGATTTATTGTCTGTGTGGCACTGTGTGCTATTTGTTTTTTATGTCGTAGGCCATTAAAGCATCGCCGTGGCGGATGTAGAGCCGGCCGTCGGATATGGCCGGATGGGCCCAGTGTTTGCCGTCGCCCTCAGTAACCCGAAAAGAGCTGACTATTTCAAAACGCTTCGGAGAAGGCTTAACCAGAGCCACATCGCCGGTGTTTTCATCATAGCAGTACAGCATACCATCGGCGTAGATAATCGAGCCTTTGTTTCCATTCCACTTGTTATCGTACATCACTTTCCCATTAGCCCAATCGAGGCAGACCCAATCGCCTCTGGCGTTGCTGGTCCAGTTGGCACCATAGAGATAGCCATCGACCAAGACGACACCGCCGTGGTGAACATCAAGAACTGCATCCTCCCACTTTTTGCTTATTTTTGTACCGTCCGCAGAAAGCCGGTACTTTACCCCGCCTATCTCATAGCCGGCAGTAATGTAAATATAACCATCCCGGTATAAAGGACTGACAGGATGATTGTGTCTGCCTATACCTTCTTTAATCCTATCCTTCCATAATACTTTCCCGGTCTTGATATCGAGACCAACCACTGACCTTTCCAGCATGGTGACAATCAGCTCTGTGCCGCCTATTTCGATCAGAGCAGGCGAACAATAAGAGGATTTTTCACTCAAGCCTTTACTCGTCCATACGCTCCGGCCTGTCATTTTATCAAGGGCTACCACGCTGGCGTCTTTGCCGCCGGGAGTGCAAATTGCATTGGCATCTACAATCAGAACTGACTCGGCAATACCCCACATAATATTTTTCCCCTCGAACTTTTTCAAAGCATCAACAGCCCATTTTTCTTCGCCGGTTTTGGCATCAAAGCAGGCGAGGATGCCCGTTCCGCTGAACACATAGACTCGGCTGTCGTCAACAGTGGGTATGGTGCGAGTGCCTCGGTGGGATCTTTGCCACTCGGGACCATAGGATACTTTCCATTTCAGGTTGCCTGAAAGGTCGTAGGCAAAAAGGAATCCCTCGCCGTTGAGCATACCTGTTGTGTAGATAAATCCATCTGCTACGACCACGGATGAAAAACCAATGCCCAGCCCATCGACCGACCACAAAAGTTTGGGACCCGATTCAGGCCATTTCTTCAGCAATCCGGTCTCCGCCGATTTGCCATCGCGATTGGGCCCGCGAAATTGAG
>CAZLIO010000002.1:0-18435 GCA_964559025.1 uncultured Pirellulales bacterium
AAATCAAAGGAGCCGAGGTTGGTTTTGCTCAGGACCCGGACGCTGACAGGTTGGCAATTGTTGACGAGAATGGGAACTACATCGGCGAGGAGTATTCTCTTGCTCTGGCGGCACAATATATTTTCGGCAAAAGAACGGGTAGGGCGGCCACGAATCTTTCGACTTCAAGAATGATTGATGATATTGCTGAGAGGGCCGGCGGTCAGGTTATTCGTACTGCTGTGGGCGAGGCCAATGTTGCCGCAGCGATGTTAGAACACGATTGTATCATCGGCGGAGAAGGTAACGGGGGTGTGATTGATTTGCGAGTGGGTCCGGTCCGCGACAGCCTTGTTGGTATTGCTCTTGTTCTGCAATTAATGGCTGAAACAGGAAAAACGATAGGCCAATTGGTTGGTGAGATAGGCGGCTATTATATAAGTAAAGGTACATTCGCCGCAGACAAGTTGCAGGGGCAACAAATCTTGAATTCGGTAAAGAAGACTTTCGCTGATGCAAAGCTCAATACAACCGACGGCTGTAGATTCGATTTTGACGATGGCTGGCTGCACTTGCGAACAAGTAATACCGAACCTGTAATGAGGATTATCGTTGAGGCGAAAGACCGGCTTACTGCTGAAAAATATGTGGATGTGGTTTTGAAAATACGCAAAGAAGTGTTGGATTGACATGCTGATGCGCAACGACAAACGAACAATTGCCAGCAGGCAAATAAAATCTATCACGTATATCGGTATCGCGGTAAATATTGCCCTGGCAGTTATCAAGGTCGTCATTGGTTCGCTGGCAGGCTCTCTGGCACTATTAGCCGACGGGGTCCATTCACTTTCTGATGTAGCCACTGATGCAGTTGTGCTATTGGGCCTGCGTCTGGGTTCGAAAGAACCTGACCAGAGCCACCCCTACGGTCACGGGCGGGCGGAAACTTTCTCAGCCGGGTTAATTGCATTAGTCTTAATTCTTGTAGGGGGGGTAATGATTTACTACGCCACTGTGGCGATAGCCAGAGACGTAGTTACCGCCCCACGGTTCGCAGTTCTCATAGCCGCGATAATTTCAATTGTCGCTAAAGAGTGGCTTTATAGAGCCACTCAAAAAATCGCGATTCAATCTCATAGCCCCGCACTTTATGCCAATGCCTGGCATCACCGCAGCGATGCTTTAAGTTCGGTTGCGGTTTTCATAGGGTTTATATCGCTGGAATTTGGTTTTGGTCATGGCGACCAGGTCGCTGCTATTGCCGTTGGCCTGATGATTATATGGGTGGGAGTCAGAGTAGTTGGCGATTCGCTGCGTGAACTGTCAGAAAGTGCCGTCGATTCAGACACGATCGAGCGTATAAGAGATGTGATTAACGCCGACTCTTCAATACGCCAGTGGCATAAGCTGCGGACCCGCACAGTCGGCAGAGAAGTTTTTCTGGACCTGCATATTCTTGTTGACCCGGATTTGAACATAGCCGCCGCCCACGAAATAACTGAGAGTCTGGAAAACACTCTGGATGAGCAGATTGCCCGTCCGGTGAACATTACGGTGCACATTGAGCCGGATATACCGGAACTGAGAAAATAACCTTTGATTTCGAGCCGGATGCAATGCAACAAGGTGGTTATTGTTGGGCAGGGCCTATGGAGAGCGTTTGATTGAATTTACGTTTTAAGAAGCGGGTGCAATAGGATAGAGAAATAATTAGCTTTCTGCTGAGCGAGAGGTAGTAAGGAATGAAATAAGTGAGTGCATTCGGGGATTTGTAGATAAACTCCCTGTGAATTATCGAACTGTTATATTACTCAGCGAGTTAAAAGAGCTGCAAAACCAGGAAATCACTGAAATACTCGGTGTCAGCCTGGGTGCCGTCAAAATCAGATTACACTGCGCCAGAGTTGAGCTGAATGGAGGTTATAGTTAAAAGGAGTTGATTTTGGACACCGAGGCAATTGTTCAGTGCGATACCCAAAATTGCAGTGAACACTAAGGTAAATCAGATGAAAACCAGAAAACTTAAAACAAGAATACTAATATCGTTCTTTAGCATTATCATGGTTTTTGCCATATCAGTGGCTGTATTTGGGTACTATGTCATTGAGAACGACATCATCAAAAGAGAACAGGATAAAGTGAAGAATGACCTGAACTCTGCGAGGGAGATGTATCATGAAGAGAGCGAAAAACTCAAAGATGTAGTACGATTCACTGCTTTGAGGTTTTTTATAAAAGATGCCATTGTGAATAACGATAATGAAAGGCTCAAAAAGGAGCTGGAGGAGATAAGAAAGGCGGAGTCCTTGGACATATTGACTCTTACCGACAAAAATGGGCAGGTTATCGTTAGGGCTCGAAATCCATCTGTTAGTGGTGATAATCAAACACAGGATGAGCTTGTAAGCAGGGTCATTTCGGACGAGAAAATAATTGCCGGCACAGTCATAGTGCCAAGGGAGGAACTCTTAAAGTGGGGAACGGACCTGGCTGAGCGAGCGCATATAAAATTTATCCCTACTGCAAAAGCAAAGCCAGACCGGGAGACTGAACAAACTTCAGGAATGATGATAAAGGCTGCTGCACCTGTTTTCGGATATGATGGCAGCTTCATTGGTGTGCTGTACGGCGGCAATTTACTTAATCGGAGTTACAATATCGTTGACAAGGTCAAAGAGACGGTATATCAAGGGGCCAAATATAAGGGAAAAGATGTTGGCACTGTGACTATCTTTCAGGGTGACCTGCGCATCTCAACCAACGTCAAAGCAAAAGACGGAACACGCGCAGTTGGCACTCGAGTTTCCGAAGAAGTAAACGAGCAAGTGCTGGTGAAAGGATTACCATGGATAGGCAGAGCCTTTGTGGTTACTGCTTGGTACAAAACTGCTTATGAACCCATCAGGAATATAGACGGAGAAATCATCGGAATACTCTACGTTGGCGTCCTTGAGCAGCCTTTTGTTGATATGGCGAGGAACACTTTCTTTATATTTCTGGCAATAACCTCTATTTCCACCTTGCTTGCGGGTGCACTGGCCTTAATACTTGCAGGAGCTATATCTCGACCTCTTAAGCGGATGCTCACGGCCACAAATAGACTTTCCGAAGGAACTCTCGGATATAAGGTTGATGCGAAGACCGGGACGAGTGAGCTGAACGCACTTGCTGTCTCCTTCAATGAGATGTCTTCACGGCTTAGTGAAAGAGAGCACAGTCTAATAGTTTCGAAAGAGAGATTAGCGGCTTTGAACGAGACTTACCTCGACTTGGTGGGTTTTGTGTCACATGAGCTAAAAGGAACACTGGCCACTATAAATATGAATGCTATGTCTGTCCGCGACGGTCTTTTTGGACCTATAAATTCCAAGCAGAAGCAAGCCCTTCAGTCGGCTACAAGAATCCTGGACTACCTTATGGAAACTGTAAAGAAATTCCTTGATCTAAGCAGGATAGAGAAAGGCGAACTTAAGTTGAATAAGGCAGAAGTGCGCCTGAGAGAAGATGTATTCGATGTTTGTCTGGAGACTTTTGCTGGAGAGATGACCGAAAAGCAAATGGAAGTCAACAATAATATTCAACCTGAGTTTAGGATTAATGGCGATCTTGATTTATTGCTCATAGTGGCAAATAACCTTGTCGGCAACGCAGTCAAATATGGGTTTGAAAAAGGAAAGATTGAGCTGAACTCTGAAGATCTCGGAGATAAAGTCCAGATTGAAATTTACAATGACTCCCAACCTATTGGAGAAGAAGACAGGGGCAAACTGTTCAAGAGATTCTCGAGACTCGGCGTCCCCCAGGATAAGAAAGTAAAGGGCACGGGTCTGGGACTGTTTATTACCAAAGAAATTATCGCAAAACATGGTGGGGACATATGGGTTGAGCCAAGAGAAAATGGGAATTGTTTTATCTTTCAGATACAAAAGGGATTCTGAATATTTATGTAAGAAATAGCATTTTATTTGTAGGAGAATATTGTGGCTAAGAAAAAGATCGTCTGGATATAAGAGGATTAGGAGATTATATCAGCTTTTAAGCCACATTTCGGAAATCAGGGATGGGAAGTACTTTCGGCTTCTTCCGCAGAGAAGGGTAAGGCGTTGGCCTTAGAAGTGAAGCAAGACCTTATTATTATGGATATAATAATGGCGGGAGAGCATGGATATGCAGCTATCGAGGACCTTAAAAGCGAATCAGCACTGGCGAGCATTCCCATAGTTATTTTTAGCGGAGTAACTCACAGATGGGGCGAGACGACAGCTTCTCGTCTGGATGGTTTACTTACTGAAGCTGACGAGTTTGTGGACAAGGCTGAAAAACCAGATGTTCTGCTTAGCACTATCAGCAAGTATCTCTCTACATAAGCTTCTTGATGAGTTAATGTTATAAGATACGGGACTATGTTAAGTGTTTGTGAATAATTTTTTCCAAATTACTTTACGGCTGTGTGGAGCCGCAATAGGTAATTTAGCGTCTGTATGCAATGTAAAACTCAATGGTTATTATCTTTCCAATTCCACCATTTTAATAACCGTGGATTGTGTTTGCTGTTTGAGGCGTAGTACACCGCGCATCGCAATACATAGAGCATGCATCTGTCAACCGGGCTTGCCTTAAAATCGCAGAGTTTTTGGTAAAGTTGCTCTGGATCCTGACCTTTGAGCTGATCGACAGAGTGGATGCCGATATTTGCGATATCCTGAGCAATGCTTTTGCCCACGCCGGGAATTTGTTCCAAATCTGTTAAGGATGATTGTTTCATAGTCCTTAAGTCCTTTCGTTATATTATATAAATAAAAAGTTGTGCGTGCACCAAAAATAATATGACAAAACTTTTGTCGGTGCCTGCCGTCAGGCAGGTGAGGTCGGATTAGCTGGTCAATGTTGCCCGTTTTTAGAAAATAATGGTCAAAACCGCTTTAAAAACGGCTCAGAAGCGAAAGAAAAGCCATTGTGATATGTCTGAGAATAGAAAAAAAACAAATTTTGCCTTGACAGAATTGGAACTATTATATATATTGTCTATAGACTAACTATAGAATGTGAGGTTTTAATGAAGCTAACGACAAAAAGTGAATATTCGATGCTGGCACTTATCTACATTGCGCGTAATGAGAAGAAAGGTTTCATAAAAATAGAAGAGATTTGCTCGAAGTGCGATATTTCCAAGAAGTATCTGGAGCTTTTATTCTCAATCTTAAGGCAAAACCACTATATAAAAACCAAAAGAGGCGCCAGTGGCGGCTATAAGTTAGCAAAGCCGGCATCAAGAATAAGTATTGCTGAAATAATAAGACTGATGGACGGTGCCTTGGCACCGACGAAATCGGTAAGCGCGTACTTTTTTTCGCCTACCCCTTTGTTGAAAGAGAAACAATTCATCAAGATATTCAAGGAGATAAGAGACTATATTGCGAACAGGCTTGAGTCCTTGAAACTTTCAGACCTGGTTTAGAATATTTGAAAGTTCGTTAGTAATAATAAATCAAAAAATATGACCGTAGAATCATGTTTTTGGACCTGTTTTGATTATCAAAATCAAATTATGAAACAAATTGGTTTTGTTTGTAAAAATAGTGTATTGAAAGGAACGAGAAATGTATGCGTTATCGGATTCTGCAGTCTTTTTCGAAAAGAGTATTGTGGGTTTGGAGGACTGGAAGCGCAAGCAGTTATCAAACGCGGTCCGGAGATTAGTCGATAGGAGTCGAGGGCCTTATGCCTTTATCGGATCAGATGACCTTCAGAGCAACCACTTCCTGATAATAATTGGGATGACGCCAAACGACCCGGTGCTTAAATATGATGCTGCTATTGTAAGCCCATACAAGTCTCTGAGACTTTTATGCCGGTTCATCAAGGAACAATACTAAGTTAGGATTTAACTTCTAAGCCTCGAAAAGGGATAGATATGCCACCTCCAACAAAATCAAGAATCTTCTTTGATGAGAGTACCGTCATCATCGCTGAAAAATGGAGTCTCGATAGGATAGCAAAAGCTGCCCGCCCATTACTTCCTCCCGACCCGGGTTACCGTATCTTTATTAAATTGGACCACTTCATGGACAGTCATTTTTACTTCTTGGTCACGCTTGCCAGTAAAACGAATCTACCGTTGGAAGTATGGGAAGCAACCGTTATCGACGATGATGCAAATCCTCAATTTAGATGTATGCCACAAAAGGAATAGGCCTGGTGGTAATTTTACTTCTCTTGTTTTGTAAAGTATAAATCTATTGTAAAGGTTCTTGTGTTGAAAGGAGCCAAAACATGTTACTACCATCAAAACCCTCAATCTTTTTTTGTGAAGAGACCATAAACTTAGATATCTGGAGACTCAAGAAGATAGCAAATGCGGCCCACTCACTGCTTCCCTCCTCCCCAGGCCATCATATCTTTGTCAAGCTGGACGAACATATGGATAATCACTTCCTGGTTATGCGTGGCTGTACACCAAACATACCACTGGATTTATGGCAAGCAACTGTAGGCGATGAAGACGAGCAGCCCCACCTTAAGTCGATGGACGTAAAGGAATAAATTGTTTGGTGTTTTCTTACATCTATTTTTATGAAATGGATAAGAAGAGATTAGGTGCTCTGATATTTGTCATTATTTTTCATTGAAGTTGCCCCGATTTCCCTCTGGTTTTAAATTGATGAATAATCCCTTGCAGACTAAATGAACGATAGAGAGCTTTGCAATAGGACGCATTATAGTATAGAATACTTTGGTTTTTAAAGCGCTTTTAGTTCAGTAAGGATGTTTGTCTGTATGGGTCTTGAGAGTTTTTTTAATCCTAAATCTGTTGCTATTGTTGGGGCGTCCCGCCAGAAAAGTAAGGTTGGGTACGAAATCTTAGCCAATATGATGGGGGCAGGATATAAGGGTGAAATATATCCGGTTAATCCTCAGGCCGATACAATTGAAGGTTTGAAGTGCTATCCGGACCTCGAATCAATCAAAAAAGTGCCCGAATTGGTGATTATTGTCGTTCCGGCGAAGATTGTGCCGGCGATTATGCAGCAGTGCGCAAAGGTTGGGACAAAGGCGGTCATTATTATTACCGCCGGGTTTAAAGAGGTCGGCAAAGAGGGCAGAGAGCTTGAGGAACAGGTTAGTCAAACAGCAAGGCAAGCTGGCATCAGGGTCATTGGCCCGAACTGCCTTGGAGTGATAGTACCGGCAAACAAGCTAAATGCCAGCTTCGGAGGCGATCTTCCCGCGGCCGGCAGCATAGCATATCTTTCGCAATCAGGGGCTCTGCTCGCGGCTATTTTTGATATTGCTAAAGCCAGTGGCATTGGATTCAGCAAACTTATCAGCATAGGCAACAAAGCGGATGTGGGTGAGCTGGACATAATAAAAGACCTCTCCAGTGATAAAGACACAAAGGTTATAGCCGGGTATCTCGAAAATATCACCGACGGTAATGCTTTCGTAAGTCAGGCAGAGCAGATTTCCCATATAAAGCCTATCCTTCTGATAAAATCCGGCGGGACGCAGGCCGGTGCAAAGGCGGCATCCTCTCATACCGGAAGTCTTGCCGGCAGCGAGATGGCCTATGAGTCCGCGTTTGAACGTGCCGGAATCATTCGCTGCGATTCGATTAAGCAGCAGTTTGACTATGCCCAGGCATTTGCCAATCAGCCGCTTCCGGCAGGGCCGCGCGTTGCTGTTATCACCAATGCCGGAGGGCCCGGAATAATGGCGGCAGACTCTATCGAACAAAGAGGACTTACCTTTGCGAAGCTCAATGACGAGACGGTTCTCAAGTTGGAATCCGAGCTGCCACCGGCCGCTAATTTATATAATCCTATAGACGTTTTGGGAGATGCCCTGGCTGACCGCTACGAGTTTGCGTTGAATGTTGTTCTCGATGATCTTAACGTGGATATAGTTCTGGTATTGCTGACCCCGCAGGCAATGACTGAAGCTGCGGCTACTGCCGGAGTAATAGTCAATATATCCCGTCAAAAGCCCCTAAAGCCGATTCTTACATGTTTTCTTGGAGCAAAAAAAGTGGCGGAGGGAGTAAGAATTTTGCGAGAAGGGAAAATTCCCCAGTATGACGCCACCGACAGTGCCGTTGCGGCAATCAAAGGAATGGTTAACTATGTCAGATGGCGGTCAAGACCGAAGCGGGTAGTAAAGCTGTTTCCAGTAAATCGTCGCAAGGTAGAAGGCATTATCGAAAGGCACCAGAGGCAGAAAATAAAGGATATTGGTGAGACCGAATCAAAGGAAATACTCGAAGCATACGGCTTTGTAACTCCGAGGGGTTCCATTGCGACCTCAGCCGAGCAGGCGGAGAATATTGCCAAACAATTAGGATTCCCGGTCGTATTGAAGATTTGGTCCTCTGACATATTGCATAAATCGGATGTTGGGGGAGTTAAGATTGGTCTGGAAAACGAGCAGGAAGTTAAGGATGCTTTCGACCTGATGATGTATCGAATACCCAAAAAACGACCCGAAGCTAATATACTTGGTGTTCTTGTGCAGGAGATGTGCAAGAGCGGGAAAGAGGTTATTCTCGGAATGAATCGTGACCCGCATTTTGGTCCTTTGATGATGTTCGGAATGGGAGGGATAATGGTAGAGGTCCTTAAGGATGTGTCCTTTTACCTGGCGCCGCTAACGGCTGAAGAGGCAAAGCAAATGCTCATTAACACAAAAACGTACCAAATGCTACAAGGAGTACGCGGCGAGGAGGGTGTGGACATAGAAGCTATAGCCGAAGGATTGCAAAGACTTTCACAATTGGTTACGGAATTTCCTCAGATTCAGGAGATGGACATAAATCCATATGTTGTTGGTCCTGAAGGCACAACACCGATTGCAGTTGATGCCAGGATGAGTTTAGAGAAATGAATATGCAGGAATTTGACTGGAAAGAAAAATATAAAGAGAAGATAAGTACCGCTGTGGCGGCAGTGAAATTAATTAAGTCCGGCAACAGTATATTTGTTGGAACCGGCTGCGGCCAGCCACAACATCTTGTAAACATTTTGGTTGAACATTCCAGCCACATTTACGATGCTCATATCGTACATCTGTTGACGATGGGGGCTGCGCCGTATGCCGGTGAGAAGTTCCGTGAGAAATTCAAGATGAACAGCTTTTTTATTGCTGATAACGTGCGCGATGCTTTACAGAAAGGTATTGGAGACTACACGCCGATATTCTTGTCCGAGATACCGCTTGAATTTGAGACTGGAAGGATTCCCATCGATGTTGCCTTGATTTCTGTGACGCCGCCTGATATAAACGGGCTGTGCAGTCTTGGTGTCTCTGTGGATGTTGTTAAATCCGCGGTCGCCAATGCCGGGTATGTTATTGCACAGGTCAACAGCCGTATGCCTCGGACATTCGGGGATAGTTTCATTCATGTCAATAGCATCGATATGTTAGTTCCTTATGATGAGGATATAATCGAGGTTCCCATACCTGAATCGGATGAGACATTGCTCCGCATTGGTCAGAATATTGCCAGGCTTGTCGAAGACGGCAGCACTATTGAGTGCGGTATAGGGCGCATTCCTCAGGCCTTAGCTGAATTTCTGAAAGACAAAAGAGACCTTGGCGTTCATACCGAGATGTTCGGCGACTGGATTATTGACTTGATTGAATGCGGTGCAATTACGTGTGCAAAAAAGTCCCTCAATCGCGGCAAGATTGTTGCAAGCTTTTGTATGGGTTCGCGGAGGTTGTACGACTTTATCGACAACAATCCATTTTTCGAATTTTATCCGACCGAATATGTGAATGACATAAATATTATCAGTCAGCATGAGAAAATGGTAGGGATTAACGTCGGACTGGAAATCGATTTGACAGGACAGGTCTGCTCGGACTCGTTGGGTTACAAATTCTACAGCGGTATCGGTGGTCAGGTTGATTTTATTCGCGGGTCTGCGCGGAGTAGGGGGGGTAAAGCTATAATTGCGATGCCTTCTACCGCGAGAGATGGAAAAGTTAGCAGGATTGTGCCGTGTCTGACCGAAGGCGCAGGGGTGGTTACAACGCGCGGAGATGTCCACTATGTAGTTACCGAATACGGAATTGCATATTTACACGGTAAAAGTATCAGAACAAGGGTCCTGGACTTAGTCAATATAGCACACCCTAAGTTCCGAAAAGAGCTTATCCAGGCGGCTAAAGCGCAAAACTATATTTATGAAGACCAGATAGAGTTGGCTTGGGACCAGGTTACCTACCCGGAAGAGCTGGAACGCTATGAAACATTGCGTGATGGTACAGAAATGTTCTTCAGGCCTGTTAAACCTACCGACGAGCCGGCACTTTCGGAAATGCTGTATTCGCTGAGTGAAGAATCCGTCCGCACTCGTTATATGACCCACACAGCAGTATTTCCTCATAGGGATATTCAACGATTCACCAATATCGACTATCGGCAGGATATTGCCATCGTTGGTATTATCCCCCGTGTTTCGGGCGAGGAAATCGTTGCCCTTGCCCAGTATTTTTTTGATCCTAAAACCAGGGCTGCGGAAGTGGCCTTCCTTGTCCAGGATGAATGGCAAAAAAAGGGAATGGGGACTTTTCTGCTGGACTATATTACTCAAATTGCCAAACAACGCGGAGTAAAAAAGTTCTATGCAAAAGTATTGCCGACCAATGAGCCTATGCTTGCTATTTTTCATAACTCCGGCTACAAGGTGAATACTGAATTTGACGGCTACGCCTATGATATTACGTACGATTTGACAAAACAAGAACAATAGGAGTAATTTTGGCAACGAAAAAAGCTTCTTTTATTTATTCGCCGGAGCTTGAGAAATTCAGCTATCCGGCGGATTGTCCGTTTAGTACGGACAGGGCGGGGCAGGTGAGGAAGATTTTAAATTCTATGGACCTGCTCTCCGGTGACAACAGGAGTGAGGTAGCGCCGGTGCCTGCCGAGAGACTGGTTCTGAAGAAGTTTCACTCGGCCCGTTATCTGCATGCATTAAAGACCGCTGCAAAAGGCCGGTGGGATACCGAAGCTCTGGATATGGGAATTGGTACGCTGGATTGTCCGGTCTTTTCGGGTATGTATGACTATGCGGTTCTGGCCACCGGAGGGACACTTACCGCGGCCAAGCTGATTCTCTCAGGCTCTGCTGAGGTGGCGTTTAATCCATCGGGCGGATTCCATCACGCAGGGCCGGAAAGAGCCTCCGGCTTTTGCTACATTAATGACGTGGCCCTGGCCTGCACGATATTGGCTGAAGAAGGAAAGCGAGTTCTGTATCTTGATGTGGACGTTCATCACGGTGACGGTGTCGCATACGGATTCTATGACCGCCGTGATGTAATGACCATATCGTTCCACGAGAGTCCGGGGACGCTGTTTCCCGGGACAGGGCGCGAGGATGAAATCGGCAGCGGGCAAGGCAAGGGCTACTGCGTAAATGTCCCTCTTCCGGTGGGGACTTACGACGAAGTGTATATGAAGGCATTTGAGACTATAGCTCTGCCGTTAATTACCGTGTACAATCCGGACGTAATTGTTTTTGAATTAGGGGCTGATGCTCTTGCGGGCGACCCGCTTGCACATTTATGTCTGACCAATAATGTTTATGCCGATATCATCGAGCATCTGTTAAGTTTTGACAAGCCCATCGTTGCAACCGGCGGCGGTGGTTACAATGTCAGCAACACCGTCAGAGCCTGGGCTTTGGCCTGGAGTATCCTCACCGGTACCGGCAGCGGTAGTGATATGGACCAAGCCGTCGGGGGTGTTATGCTCGAAAGTACGGACTGGCAGGGGGGATTGCGAGACAGAGCATTTGTTGTCAGTCAGAGCCAGCGCGAAATGGTAGTGCCTGTAGTCGAGGCGACAATAGAAGCAGTTAAGGCCAATATCTTTCCAATTCACAAACTTTAGTTGCGGATTCCTGCTCAACGCTTTCACGCCGGACGAGTTTACACCTGCGAAAGAAGGTGCAGGAATGACAGTAGTCGGCTAATCAATAAATTCAATTTCTGACTGGTATTACGTTTCGGCAGTTTCGAGTTTGTGGTGTGGAGCTTTGATGAGTGTTGTCATTATCGCAGCGAGTATCAGCAGTACCGAAGCGCCGTAATAGGCGATTGCAAAAGTTTGATGCCTGACATACATTGCTCCGGCGAGCTTTGCCAACATAAAACCGCCGACACCCCAGGCGGTAAATACCAGTCCGTAATTCATTCCAAAGTTCTTCAGACCATAAAAATCTTTGGTGATGGACGGGAAAAGCGAAAGGTTTGCCCCGTAGTTTGCGCCAATTAGGGCTGAGATAATCGCCATTGCGGGTATCGTCCCCAGGGCGTTTTCACCGGTTGCTCTTGAGAGCAGAAGTATCAAAAAGGCCTGAGATACGAAGCAGATAAACATCATTGCTTTGCGCCCGATTTTGTCGCTGAGCATACCGGCAACTATGCGTCCGCCACCATTGCCGAGGGCAAGCACCGCAACCAGCACAAATCCCATAGTTATTCCGACCTGTTTGTCTGCAATTGCGGCAAGTTTTGAGATGACCATAAGACCAGCGCCGGCACCGCATACATACATGAACCAAATAAGGTAGAATTGCCAGGTGGTAAGCATTTCTTTTGAAAGAAAATCTTCTTTTTTATTAGATTTTGTATCTGCATTTGCCGGTACGGCACCAAGGGAGATGTAATCGGCCGGTGGTGGTTTTAATATCTGAGCAAATCCGACCACAACAACTAAAAACGCAATACCCAACAGCAGTACCGCAGTGTTGAAACCAAGATTAACTATCAGCCATGTTGTTAGTGGGGCGGCATATACTGAAGCCAAACCGAAACCTGAAACTACGATTCCTGCGATAAGGCCTGTCTTTGCTGCGGGGAACCACTTTACCGCCGGCGGTGTCGCGGAGGCGTAGCCAAAACCAAGGCCTGCACCGACAAGAATGCCAAAGCCGATGACGAAGACCATAAGCGATGTTGTCATGCTGGCGATTATGAATCCGAGTCCAACCAATATACCGCCTATTGTGGCTACAAGGCGTGGGCTAATTTTGTCCTGCATTCTGCCGGCGGGTACCATAATGAGCGAAAAGATAAGGCAGGCAATCATATATGGCAAAGACTTATCATCCTCATTCCAGCCCCAGTCCTCAGGAATACGTTTGCTTATAACGCTCCAGGTATATAGAATACCAAGGGCAAGATTAATGCCCATTCCCGCAAACGTGACACGCCAGCCATGATTTTCGATCTCTGGTTGCGCCGTTGTTATTTCTTCGCTCATAATTATAGTTCCTTTACTTGATAATAGACCGGACGTGTGCTTAAAACACACGTCCGGCTTGTTTGTGTGTTAACGCAGGTGAGTTTATTCGCCTCGGCCTTTGATTAATGCTTCTACTACGCTCGGGTCTGCAAGTGTGGTAATGTCACCGAGGTTGTCTGTGTTCTTTTCAGCTATTTTGCGCAGGATTCGTCGCATAATCTTGCCGGAGCGGGTCTTCGGAAGGGATGGTGCAAACTGAATGGCTTCGGGTGTTGCGATAGGGCCGATTTGCTTTCGCACGTGCATAACAAGCTCTTTCTTTAGCTCATCGCTTTCCTCGATGCCGCTTACAAGTGTAACAAAGGCGTACAGTGTCTGGCCTTTAATGTCGTGAGGCATCGGTGTAACGGCAGCTTCGGCGACTTTCTCATGGCTGACCAGGGCGCTTTCTACCTCGGCGGTTCCTATGCGGTGGCCGGAGACGTTGACCACATCGTCGATTCTGCCCATTAGCCAGTAATCGCCGTCCTCATCAACACGGCAGCCATCGCCGGCGAAGTAAACATTATCGAACATTGTGAAGTATGTGTTTATGAACCTGTCGTGGTCGCCCCACATCGTGCGCATCATTCCGGGCCAGGGTTTGCGTATGCACAGCTTGCCGCCTTCGTTTACGTCGCATTGGCTTGCGTCATCTCGCAGGACGACGGAGTCAACGCCAAAGAATGGCCGAGAAGCGCTGCCTGGTTTTAGTGTGTGTGCGCCTGGAATTGGTGTAATCATAAATCCGCCGGTTTCCGTCTGCCACCAGGTATCTACAATCGGACAGCGATTGCGGCCGATTTTCTCATAATACCACATCCAGGCCTCGGGATTTATCGGCTCGCCGACCGAGCCGAGAATCCTGAGTGAATCGAGCTTGTACTTAGTGGGCCATTCATCACCGAGGCGCATAAGAGCACGAATGGCCGTAGGTGCGGTATAGAAGACGGTAACGCCGAATTTGTCACAAATGTGCCAGAAGCGGCCGGCATCCGGGTAAGTAGGAACTCCTTCAAACATCAGTGATGTGCTGCCGTTTGCAAGGGGGCCATAGACGATGTAGCTGTGTCCCGTTACCCAGCCAATGTCGGCAGTGCACCAGTAAATGTCGTCGTCGTGAATGTTGAAGACGATTTTGTGCGTGAGGGTGATATGCAACAGGTATCCGCCCGTAGTGTGTACAACGCCCTTGGGCTTGCCGGTCGAGCCGGATGTGTAAAGGATAAACAGCGTGTCCTCGGCATTCATAGGTTCGGCTTGGCATTGTTCGGCTGCATTTGCCATCTCATCGTGATACCATACGTCCCTGCCGTCTTTCATATCGCAGGGCTCATCATTGACTTTAACGACTATTACATTTTCAATTGTAGGTGTTTTTTCTAATGCAGCGTCGGCGATATCCTTGAGCTTGATATGCTTGCCGGCACGCAGCGAGACATTGGAAGTGATGAACATTTTGCAGTCTGAGTCGTTTATACGGCCCTCGATGGCGTCTGCGCTGAATCCGCCGAAGATGACCGAGTGAATAGCGCCGATGCGGGCACATGCAAGCATAACTATCGAAAGCTCGGGGACCATTGGCAGGTAAATCGCCACACGGTCACCTTTTTGTATACCTTTTGATTTGAGGACATTGGCGAATTTGCAGACCTGCTTATGCAGCTCTTTGTAGGTGAGTTTCTTGACAGCATCTTCAGCTTCACCCTGCCAGAGCAGTGCGGTCTTGTTTTCGATTGGCGTTCCAAGATGACGGTCGAGGCAGTTATATGCAACGTTTATCTGCCCATCGGCAAACCAGGTGTGCTCAATTTTTCGACTCTTCGTATCCCAGGTATAACGGAGACTCTTAGTTGGCTCCTTAAACCAGGATAGTGTTTTTGCCTGCTCCAGCCAGAAGCCGTCCGGGTCGTTAATTGATTTCTCCCACATTTGTTGGTATTGCTCAGTGCTGGTTATATAAGCATTGGCTTTAACTGATGCCGGCGGCGGAAATGTCCGCTTTTCGGTCATAAGGGAGTTAATTGCCTTTTCTTGTGTCATAACGTTCTCCTTTTAGTAACTGAGGATTATTATACCTCGATAGTTTCTATTTATACTCTATAACTAATTATATGTTCGGTTCCAAAACAATGTATTTGACGCTACCAGGCGAAGTCTTACTTTCCCCCTGATGTAGAAACGATGAGCTCCTCACATTATTATCCGGGTCTCTTAAAAATGTCAACTGAAAAAATTCTTATTTAGAATTTGTACTTCATACTCAGGATGCAATACGTCACGTCTTTATCGGGATTGACTGATTTGTCCATTGTTATCTGATGGTATATCCCCGGGACAAACGAGAGATTATCAGTAATTTCAACTTTTGTTGAAGCACCAAATACCGCGTATGACCAATCGTGGGCTGCTCCTCCAAGACCATCTGTGTAAGCAAGCTCTGAGGACAGATGTATGGGTGCCGGAAGCTCTAACATTTCCAGTTCATAACCAAGTATGAAGCGATGAACCCAGCCGGTCGGCATATCGGCGCCGTTTGGTTTGGTATAATTACTTCCAGCGGCATATTCGTAATGAGCGATGTATTGTGGTACGATGCCCTGCGGCATAATATTCGGCCAGGAAAAGGCGAATATCCACTCCCACGTTGTGTTACTTCTGTCTCGTGCCAGCCCGGGATAGTGTTCGTAGCCGGCACTTATATTATAGTTTGTGGCATAAGTTTCGTCCTCGAAGAGAACGCTTTTGTAATAAGGTCTGTAATCGAACCTTTGTTTATCAACGTAGCCGCTTGCTGTGGCGTTGCGATGGGTAACTTTTACACCGTAGCCTGTGTTATAAAAGTCAAGGTCGATGGTTTTGAAAAGCGCGCCCTGTACGCCGTAGCCATAGGTGCCTTTGGACAACCACTTACTACTATAAGTAAGATCAAAAGTAACACCTAATTGACTTTCCTCAGCCTGGACTGTTCCCACCACAGACGACAAAAACACGGCAGTCAACAAAATCATCTTTTTCAAAACTTTTTCTCCGTAATAAGGTGTTATGATTCTCTCAGCGTAAAGAAGCGTAATTATACGCAAAGGTTAAATAATGTCAATCAATACGGGGTAAAATCATTGGATATGAGATGAAAAATTGCTACACAATTTTTAATTTTCTGCAAGGTCGCCGAGGATATGTTCGACTATTTTGTTGAGCTTTTCTGTGATTTCCGGCGTGCAGCCCTGGGAAAATCTGGACAGCTCTTTCACCTCTATACCATAGATGCGAATATCTTCAGGGATATGGTATCCCCATTGCCTGGCCATCTGGAAGGCGGTCGCAAAATTGATATCGTGTGGGCTGCTTGGGCGGACAGTCGAGGCCAAGTCAGTGAGACTAAATCGGTGCACTGTGCCAAAGGGTGCTGAGCCAAGCTGAACAGCATCGATCACTACCAATCGATGGTAGCCGGCCAGTTTGGGAATGATATCCATTGTTGCAGCAGAAGACTTGATAATGTCGTATTGCGTCCCTTCGACCCTTGGGCTGCGCTCAGGGCAAGCTTTTTTTTCGCTCAGGGCAGGATTCGTTGTTGCGGATGAGGACTTTAGACGTTTTGCCAGGTGGTCGGCTACTTCGTGAGCCACACCATCATCTGAGAGAATTGGATTGCCGAGAGCAAGTATCAGCGTTTTCATATTTAAGATATTGTAAAAAAGTTTATGCTTAGATGGGTAAATGAGTTGATATGCTTACTCATTCACTCATATACTCATCCACTCATTCACGCTTGATGGTTTTAATCAGTTCTTTTTTGCTGTCGAAGATATTGACTTCCATCGGCATCTGGCCCGGCAGGGCGTGAGTCGAACAGGAAAAACAAGGGTCATAAGCTCGGAAGCACATCTCCAGCATATTCAGTATGCCGTTGCTGACCTGGGCTTTGTGGATGACCGCTTTTGCGACCTTTTTCATCGACAGATTCATCGCAGGGTAATTGATGCTGGAAGCGACCAGAAGATTGAGTTTTTTGATGAGGCCGTTGTCATCACATTCGTAATGATGTATGAGCGTCCCGCGAGGCGCAGCGATGATGCCGATGCCCTCGGTGGGCTTTTCGGTCGGGATATTGCGAACTTCCTTGGAGGTTATTTCGGGCTCTTCAATCAACTCTTTAAGTCTTTCGGTTGCGTACATAACCTCGATAGCGCGGGCCCAATGGAACGCCAGGGTATAATGGGCAGGCTTACCCCCCAAGGTCTTGAAGAAAAATTCCGTAGCCTCCTGTGCTAAAGGCGTAGGGATTTTATCAGCCACATTCAAGCGTGCCAATGGGGCAACCCGCACAATGCCATTATCCGGGCCGTCCTTAAAGCCGTGCCAGCCTACTTTGCGCAGGTAAGGCATCTTCAGATAACTCCAGGGTACGACGTGCTCAGCCATATATTCGAGATACGTTTTGGGTCCGAATCGGCCGAACTCTTTGCCGGTCGGGTCGATGATACGAATGTCACCATCGTAGAAATTAAGCTCGTTGTTTTTATTGACCATCCCCATATAATAAGTTTCGTGGTAGAACAAGTCCTTGTTTACAACGACATCAACTAATTGTTTGTTCTTAAGAATAAAATCGTCAACGACTTGGAGGGTGAACTTGCCAAATTCGACAAGCTCATCTGCCATTTTTGCGATTTTGTCGCGGTTCTCCTGCGATAGGGGCTGGGATACTCCGCCGGGCAGACCAAAAATTGGGTGTGTAGCCTTGCCTCCAATAATTTCCTGAATTTGTGCGCTGTATGCTCTGTTTGTGAGTACTTTTTTACCGATTTCGGGGCCGACGATATTAATAACGCCAACGATATTTCTCTCTTCCGGCTCTGCTGCCCAGCCGCATATAAAATCCGGGCCTACGGCCATCGCATAAATATGGGCGATATGGCTGTGGAGCATATGGGCACAATAACCCAGCTCTCGTAGTTTTTTGGCGACCGGCGTCGGTTCGACGTTGTATGCCATATCCAGGGCTTTTACTGCTGCCAAATGATGCGGCCAGGGACATACACCGCAAAGACGGGTTGTGATTCGCGGTATTTCCTCAATCGGTCTGCCTTTGCAGAATTCTTCGAAACCCCGCAGTTCGACGACCTGAAAGTAAGTATCCTCAACCTCACCCTGGTCAT
>CAZLIO010000002.1:18535-31890 GCA_964559025.1 uncultured Pirellulales bacterium
AAACCCCGCAGTTCGACGACCTGAAAGTAAGTATCCTCAACCTCACCCTGGTCATCGAGGAAGACGTTTATCTGTGCGTGGCCTTCCAGCCGAGTGGCTGGCGCTATGCGGATAATTTTTTCTTTAACTTTATATTTCTTATCTTCAAGTTTCGGGTAGCTCATATAAACCTCGTAAGTGCCTAAAGTGAGCTAAAGTGAACTAAAGTTATAAATTAGTGTTGATCGAATTGGTCTCTCTAAACTTTAGGCACTTTAGTCACTTGTAACTTTAGTTCACTTTTGTTTCTTTTACCACTCGCTGCAAGAGTGACTTTGGTAATGTAAAGCGGTAGAATGTTCCCAGGGGGTCGCGCATTTTTGACATTAGTTTTTCGATTTCTTCTTCGGGTAGTTCCGACTCTGAGCCGCTGAGCTTCAATATCGACGTGAAGGCGCTAAGACAACTGGCACCGTGGTCAAGCACAGCCGCTGTCGGCCCCATACATCCGCGGCAGGGCATATTAACATTTATACACTTGGAGTCGCAGCCGGCACGAGTTGCAGGACCAAAACACATTATTCCCTGCTCAAGAAAACACTTTTCGGGGTCCAGCTCCGTATAATCGACGCTTTTGATTTCATCTATAAAGACCTTGTCGGGTTTTTGCCTGGGGCACTCGTCACAGAGAGTTCTTTCGGAGGCTAAGATTATTCCTTTTGGCGGCAGGTCAGCTTTGCCTTGGACAAAATCGAGGACAACGCCAAGCAGCTTTACATTCATTTCTCTTGTGGGCGGGCAGGCACCAATAATGTAATCCACATCAACAACGTCGTCCAAGGTCTTGACAGATTCAAATAACTCGGGCAGTTCCAGCTCGTGACCTTCAGGACTTACATAGTGTGTCTGTGGACGAGTGTGGTCAGGATTTACCGTTGTTGCGGTCTGTTCATAGACGGTATCAAGAATTTTGTTTCTGGTGGTGACATTAGCCAGGCCCGGGATTCCGCCGAAAGCGGCACATGTGCCGTAAGCAACCATAATCTTCGATTTTTTGCGCAAGAGCTTGGCTATGTGCTCATTTTCGCTGTTGCGGACGGCGCCATGATACAGGCATATAGTGATTTCGCCGTCCTCCATTGCTTCGACGTCTTTGTATTTTATATCGGTCATCAGAGGTGCGAATGTAAGGTCGGCTACTTCGAAAAGCTTGAGAAGCTCGACATCCAAATCGAGTATTGCGATGTCACATCCGGAGCAGGTAGCACCCTGGGCTATGGCGATTTTTATCTTCTCAGACATCTGCGGCCTCCTTCGCTACACCTGCGGGGCGGGAGTCTGCGGCGATGGTTCGGTAAGGACTGGGACCAATCTCGGTGATGCGCTCAATAAAGCTGTTCATAGTAGTGGCGAACTTTTCGGCCTCACCGGCGGAAATCCAGGCCAGTTCCAGACGCTGCTCATTGAGCCCAAACTGTTTTAATAACGAACGCAGCATTGCAATGCGTCTTCTTGTTCGATAGTTGCCGCCGATATAATGGCAGTCGCCCGGGTGACAGCCGGCCACCATCACGCCGTCGGCTCCCAGCCGAAAAGCTTCCATAATCCATGCGGGGTCAACGCGGGCACTGCACATTGTTCGTATAACACGAAAATATGGTTTAATCTGGTATCTGCTTATACCGGCTAAATCGCCGCCGGCGTATGCACACCAATTACAGCAAAAAACGATAATCTTGGGCTTAAATGTCATTTCACATCTCGTATTTCGTATCACTGTTTCTGCTTTAGTCAACTAATGCAGCTTTAATCATTGCGAGCATTTGTTCGTCTTTGAATCCCTTTTGCTCCATCGCACCGCTCGGACAAGCGGCGACGCATCCACCACAGCCCTTGCACATCGCCTCGTTGATTTGTACGATTTTCTCTTCCTCTTTGCCGCCGGGTCTGTCCACAACCTCCAGTGCGTTGTATTCGCACACCGGCACACAGATTCCGCAGCCGTCGCAGAGGTCGTCGTTCACGGCGGCTATCGTCGGCTCGGCCTCGTATTTGTCCTTTGAGATAATGGTACAGACCTTTGCTGAAGCGGCCTCGGCCTGGGCGATTGTTTCGGCCATAGATTTCGGACTGTGAGCGAGGCCGGCTACGAAGATGCCCTCTGTGGCGAATTCGACGGGCCGCAGCTTGACATGGGCCTCTAATAAAAATCCATCTTCGTTCATCGGGACCTTTAGCATTTGAGCAAGCGATTCGTTGTTACTGTCGGGGTCGATTCTGCTGCTCAAGATAAGTAAATCCGGTTCTAATACCAGCTCGCAGTCCAAAAGCGGCTCACGTACTGTTAGCTTCAGTTTGTCCCTGCCTGTTACTTTGGGCTTATTGTCCGCTTCGTATCGTACAAAAATAACACCTTTGTCACGGGCGGTCTGGAAATATTGTTCATTGAGGCCATAGGTGCGGATGTCACGGTATAAAACGTAAACTTCGGTTTCCGGGGAAAGCTCTTTAATTTTCAGGGCGTTTTTCACAGCAGTACTGCAGCAAAGCCTGCTGCAATACATATGCCCTTCTTCACGGGAGCCGACACACTGAATGAAAACCGCCGTTTTTACTCCCGATAGTGGTTCCTGACGGGAAAGTAAATCCTCAAGCTCCAGTTGCGTTACAACGCGCTTATTCTGGCCGTAGAGATACTCATCAGGTTTGTGTTCGTTTCCGCCGATAGCAACAATAATGGCGCCATGTTCTATCTTCGTTTGGGTTCCCGCAAGGCGGGGTCCCTCTTTGGGGCCGGTTTTCAAAGTGCTTTCGAAATTGCCGACAAATCCTTCTATACTCTCGAGTTCAGTACCTGTATAGACAGATATGTTTTTATGTTTTTGTACGTGCTCTTGAAGGTGCGCCAGATAGGCCTGGACATTCGGCTCGGCAAATGTGGAGCGGAGGTTTCTGAGATTTCCGCCGAGCTGCTTTTGGCGTTCTACCAATGTGACCTCAAAGCCCTGGTTGGCTATGCCCAGGGCTGCCGTCATACCCGCTAATCCACCGCCGATTACAAGGGCCGAAGGAGTAACGTCCAGACTCGCTGCGGACAAAGGCTCAACCAAAGCAACTTTGGCAACCGCCATCCGCACCAGGTCTTTAGCTTTTTCGGTGGCTTCTTCGGGCTGATTCATATGAATCCAGGAACACTGGTCTCTGATGTTGGCCATCTCGAACAGGTGAGGATTAAGGCCTGCCTCACGTAAGGTCTGCTGGAAAAGCGGCTCATGTGTGCGCGGCGAACAGGATGCCACCACCACCCGGTTTAGTTTGTGTTCGGTGATCATTTCACGAATGTGGTCCTGCGTGTCCTGAGAGCAGGTATAAAGGTTGTCTTCGGCGTAAACTACGTATGGGAGGGATTTGGCATATTCGGCTGTTACCGGCACATCAACAACCGAACCGATATTGATTCCACAGTGACATACGAACACACCTATCCGCGGCTCCTGCTCGCTGATATCCTTCTCCGGCGGAAATTCCTGCTCGACTGTGAGTGTTCCTCTGACGTCGGCCAAAAGTTGTGAGGCTTTGCCGGCTGTGCCGCTGGCCTGGATTACGGTCTCGGGTATGTCTTTCGGACCGGAAGCCGCGCCGCCAACAAAAATTCCCGGGCGAGAAGTCTCGAGCGGTCGCAAAGAATTGGTCCAGATAAAGCCGTTGGGCTCAAGGCGAATACCCAGCTGCGAAGCCAATCTTCTTTGCTTCTCGCTGGGTTCCAGGCCCACCGACAGTACGACCATATCGAATTCTTCTTCAGCCACCTGTCCGGATTCGGGTGAATATTTGACCGTTAGTTCGCCATTGCCATTTTTCCCGTAAACATCACAGACACGTGCCCGCTTAAAGTTCACACCGTATTGCGATTTGGCCCTTTCGTAGTATTTATCAAAGTCTTTGCCGAAGGCGCGGAGGTCCATAAAGAAGATAGTAACATCCACATCTTTTAGATGCTCTTTGGCAATTACGGCCTCTTTGATTGCATACATACAGCATACCGATGAACAGTAGGCATTGCGGCAGGATATGTCCCGCGAGCCGATGCATTGAAGGAAAGCTATTTTCTTGGGTTCTTTGCCGTCACTGAGCCTTTTGACATGTCCGGTAAACGGACCGGAGGCAGAAAGAATCCGCTCAAACTGGATGCTGCTGACGACATCGGGATAGCGGCTGTATCCAAAA
Organism: uncultured Pirellulales bacterium; assembly: GCA_964559025.1. Taxonomy (GTDB): domain Bacteria; phylum Planctomycetota; class Phycisphaerae; order Sedimentisphaerales; family Anaerobacaceae; genus NIOZ-UU13. The sequence goes on from CAZLIO010000002.1 coordinate 22,742, forward strand.
TCATATTTAAGCTGGGCCAAAAATTCTTCAAAACCCGGTACAACCACAATTGAACCAACATCAATCTGCTCGATAGTATCTTCCTGCTGATGGCAAATGGCTTCGGCCTTGCAGACGCTTACGCACTGTAAGCACTCAGAACATATACTACAGTGCAAGCAGCGTTTTGCTTCTTGAATAGCTTGCTCCTGGCTGTATCCAAGTTCAACTTCATCAAAACCCTTAATCCTCTCGTCCACGGCCAAGGCGGGCATAGATACTTTTAACTCTCGGCTATGAGAACCCTCGGGTACGGGAGCCAAATCCTTTGGCGAAAGCCGTGGCTTTATATCGTCACGCCCTTCCAGGAGGTCTTCACCATTCAAGAATCGGTCGATAGATATGGCTGATTTATGGCCTGCGACGATGGCATTGACTGCAACATCCGGGCCTGTGACCACGTCTCCACCGGCAAAAATCCGCTTGACGTTGGTAGCTAACGTGTTATCGTCAACATTAATAAATCCCGTCCGTGTTTCCAACAGGCCGTCTGCTGCTTTTAATAATTCCCAATCAACAGCCTGGCCAATGGCAACTACAACCGAGTCGGCCTGCATAGTTGTCTCAGAGCCGGGCCTGACCACCGGACTGAAGTGACCTTCTTTATCGAAAACCGACAAGCATTCTCTAAATTCAACACCAGATACGTGTCCATTATCGCCAACAATGCGCTTGGGGGAAACTCTGTTGTGAATCATCACGCCTTCTTCCGTGGCAGTCTGGATTTCTTTAGGGGTGGCGAACATCTCCTCCGGGGATTCAAGGCAGGCGAGATGAACCTCCTTGACTCCTAAACGAATGATAGTACGGGCAACATCTATGGCCACATTTCCTCCGCCGATGATTATTGCTCTTCGACCGAGGTCAACACGTTCACCCAAACTGGCTGCCCGTAATAAGTCTGTAAAACCTCGCACTCCTTCCAATTCGGTACCGGATATGGGAACCAAACCGGTCTCAGTAACCTGGACCGCTTTAAGGTCGGTTAAGACGCTTATGTCAGCTTCCTGGCTTACTGCGGGGATTACCACATCGGCCTCAATTATGAAATTGGAGTCCTTAATGGGGATAGGTCTTCTTCGGCCGGAGGCATCAGGTTCACCGAGAGCCATTCGAACACATTCCAGAGCGGCTACTTTGCCCGCTGTTCCAAGGATTCGAACCGGTGAGGCCAGAAAGCGAAAATCTACACCTTCTTCTTCGCACGCTTTTATTTCTTCTTCACTGGCGGGCAATTCGACTCTGCTGCGGCGATACAGAACCGTTACTCGCCGGGCACCGAGACGCAAGGAGGTTCGACAGGCATCAGCGGCCGCATTGCCACCTCCTACGACAACCACAACCTTGTTGGCAATATCAGTCGGTTGCCCCATCTTGGTGCGATGCAGGAATGTGGTGCCGTGAATCACACCGTTAAGGTCTTCGCCCTCAATACCCAATTTGCGGCTCTGGTGGGTCCCGATGGCAATAAAAATGGCCTCGAAGCCTTTGTCGAACAAATCGTTTAGTGTAAGGTCGGGTCCGACCGGCGTTGATAGTCTTATTTCTACGTTTGCTCGCTTTATAGCCTCAATCTCATAATCTAACACTTCGACTGGCAGCCGGTAACGAGGCACACCAACCCGCAGCATCCCTCCAGCTACACTGAGCGCCTCGAAAACGACGGGCTTATAGCCCATATTAGCCAGGTCCCAGGCACAAGTAAGCCCTGCCGGTCCCGAGCCAATGATAGCAACCTGTCTTCCGGCGCCGCGTTGTTGAGGAAATTCTGCTTTACGCCTTGCAATCAAATGCTCGGTCAGTTCCGGCGCACGTCCTTCTTTGACGGCGCTAATTTCGCGGTCGGCAAGGAACCGGTGCAAATCTCGGACTGCCAACGCTTCGTCCAACCTACCTCTGTTACAAACGTCTTGACAGGGGTGAGTGCAGATTCGGCCGCACGTGGCAGGAAAGGGATTCCGAGCCCTGTACAGCTCCAGGGCCTCATCGAATTTGCCCTGGGCCAAAAGTGCAACGAATCCCTGTACATTCACTCCCGCGGGGCAGGCGTTTCGGCAGGGGGCAGGAAGACCTTTGTTAATAACAAATGCGTTGGGATACGCCTGCGGGTAAGGACGGAAAATCGCTTTCCTTTCGACAAGCGTGGCATCAAACTCACTGGCAACCGTTACCGGGCACGTTTCGACACATTCGCCACACCCGGTGCACTTTTCCAAGTCAACGAATCTTGCCCTTTTTCGAATCTTTGCGGTAAAGTGACCCGCGGTGCCGGAAACCTCTTCCAGGCTGGCCCAGGTAATTGTTTCGATATTTAAGTGTCGCCCGCACTCAACGATCTTGGGGGACAAAATACACATTGCACAGTCATTCGTAGGAAAGGTCTTGTCTAATCTGGCCATGTTTCCGCCAATAGCTGGGGAGCTTTCCAGCAGATAGACCTTCTGTCCGGATTCAGCCAAATCAAGTGCCCCCTGAATACCGGCGATGCCGCCGCCAATTACAAGGACGGCCCCGACTTTTTCCGAAGTTCCCGAATGCTTTTTTGGGCGTTTGGATCCAGTCTGCTTGTTTTTAGTAGGTGCTATCATTTCTCGTATTCCACCTTATGCATCAAGCATTAGTGATTTCTTCTGCCTTATTTTTTAGTTCTTTGAATTTGTCCCGGTCCGTTACGAGGGCATTTACCAGGTCGCGTCTGAGTTTCTGCGAGAATTCGTCTAACTGCTCGACTTCCTGGAGCAAATCAGCGTCGGCATATCCTTCGGCCACCGCCATCTCGCGCAGTGCCCTTGTTACATCTCTGAACTTGACATTCTGTGGACATTTTACAGTGCAGGAATAGCACTGGACGCAGCGCCAGATTACAGGCGAGGAAAGCACTTCCTTTCGCATTCCAAGCAGTACCTGCCGGATAATCTTTCGGGGATTGAACTCTGGGTCCACTGCCGATACGGGGCAGCCCGCCGTGCATGTGCCGCAGGCGAAACAGAGCTTGATGTTCTCTCCGCCGGGATGGGCGGCTACGTCGTATTTGAACCGAGGGTCAAGATTCTTGCTTTCAATCTTTTCCACATCAACCTCACTTTCGTATCTTATATTTTGTTTTTTAGGATTTACGCTTCGCGTTTCAATCCTGCTTTTTGCACAATTTCGGGTACCTTTTGTTCCCATTCGATAGCCATTATGTGGATGCCGGCCACACCTTCAATCTTGCGGAGCTGTTGAATCTGCTCGGTTACAATTTCAATCCCCTCGGCTTTTGAGTCGTCGGCCTTGGCCAATCGTTCGACATAATAGCTTGGTACGGTTACACCTGCGACCTGGTCGCGCATATATCTGGCCATTCCCGGAGACTTCAATGGGGTCACGCCGGCTAAGATTTTGCACTTTTTATGCAGGCCGCGGTCACAAACCTGCCTCATCCACTCGGCGAAGCGGTCCATATCGTAAATGCACTGGGTTTGAATAAAGTCTGTCCCTGCGTTAATCTTCTTTTCCAGGCGGATGACGCGGAACTCAAACGGGTCGGCAAAGGGATTGGCCGCGGCGCCGATGAACATTCGCGGTTCTTTGACCTCTGCTTTTTTTGAATTCTTGATTTCCTCGCCGTTGGCGAAAACCTTTTCATCGCGCATATTTTTGACCATCTGAATCAACTGTATCGAATCAAGGTCAAAAACATGTTTTGCTGTGGGGTGATTGCCGAAACATTGATGGTCGCCGGTCAGGCAGAGGATATTGCGAATGCCCAAAAGATATGCGCCTAAAATATCAGACTGGATGGAGAGGCGGTTCCTGTCCCGACAGGTCATTTGTATGATTGGCTCAAGACCGAGGTCAAGAGCCAGTTTGCCGGCGGCAATGCTTGATACTCGCACGATTGCAGTTTGATTGTCCGTTATATTTACGGCGTCCACCCAGCCGGAGAGAATTTCGGCCTTCTTTTTGATAAGGTCAAGGTCGGCGCTTTTCGGCGGACCGAGCTCGGCGGTTACCGCAAATTCACCAGCCTCCAATACCTTTTCAAGATTGCTGCCAGATTTCATAATTTTCGATTTTCAAATTGCTTTGTAGAAAACCTTAGCTAAATGTCATTGCGAGGCCAGAAGGGCCGTGGCAATCTCTTGCATGATAGAAAAATCTATCGTTGTGCTTGAGATTGCTTCGCTTCGCTCGCAATGACGAGTTCCGGCCTGATGTTACCTACGAAGCATTGTTCAAATTTCAATCTGTCAATTGCTACAGTTGTGCCACATCCTCTCTCGATAATTTTCTTGGTCCGCCGTCGTGCGTTTGGCTGAAGTCTCTGGGCTGAGTATTTTCAGCTAATACATCCAGTTTGCCTAATGTTTTGAGCCGGTCGTAGATCAACTGCCAGCCGCATTCAATATTTTCAGGGTCAACTTCGCATTTGCCGTCTACGGAGCCACCGCAGGGACCATTAAGGAGCGACTTTGAACATCTTGTTACAGGGCAAACACCGCCGAAGATACCGAGTTTGCAGTCACCACAGGCCAGGCAGTTTTCCGACCACTGACCGGCACCGTCGTTGGTGCCGCAAAACATAGTATTGAGGGCGGGATAAACCGGCATATCCCCAAAAACTTTCGCTACCATCTGGACCCCGACTCCGCAGGCCATCGACAGGATTGCATCGCAGGATGCAGCCTGGTCCTTTATTTGTGCGAAGAATTCTGCATCACACTGCCTTTCGATGGTGTTTTCTTCAACTTGGTTTCCCGAAAGCCGCAGGACAGAAGCTAAGGTGGCGACTTCCCTTTCGCCACCCGCCAAACAGACGGTAACACAGGTACCACAGCCTAAAACGAGAATACGTTTGTGGCCTGCAAGGAAGCCCTTAATTTCCTCAATTGGCTTGCGTTCTGCAACTATCATTATTCAACCTCAAGGCCGGCGGCTCTTTTGGCCGATTCCACTGTATTATAAAGCAGCATAGTTATTGTCATTGGGCCTACACCGCCCGGGACGGGAGTGATAAATGAGGCCTTTTCCTTCACGGCCTCGAAATCCACATCGCCAACGAGGCGATAGCCTTTTTTCTTTGTTGCGTCCTCGACGCGGTTAACGCCAACATCAATTACCACCACACCTTCTTTTATCATGTCCGCGGTAACAGTATTCGGGCGACCGGCAGCGGCGATCACGATGTCCGCCCGCTTTGTGTGAGAGGCAAGGTCCTTGGTGCGGGTATGGCAGACTGTTACGGTGGCGTTTGCATTGGGCTTTTTCTGGATGAGCATATTCGCCAGCGGCTTGCCGACTATGTTACTTCTTCCGACGATTACTACCTCCGCCCCCTCAATTTTTACACCGCTGCGTATCAATAGCTGAATAATGCCGTGCGGCGTGCAGGGCCGAAACGCCTTTTCACCTACCACCATTTTGCCCACATTTATCGGATGAAATCCATCGACGTCTTTGGCTGGGTCGATTGAAAGTAGGACCTCAGCCTCATTAAGGCCCTTTGGTAAGGGCAGCTGGACCAGGATGCCGTTGATTTTCGGGTCGTTGTTCATTTTCTCAACCAGTGCCATCAATTCTTCCTGTGAAGTTTCGGCAGGCAGGCGGTTGTCATCGGAATAAATCCCTATATTTTCGCAGGCACGCTCTTTGGCGGTAACATAAGACTGTGAGGCGGGGTCTTCCCCGACTAAAATGACTCCTAGTCCGGGAACAATACCCTGCTCTTTTAGTTTGGCCACTTCGTCTTTCAATTCCGCCCGCATGTCGGCGGCCACTTGCTTTCCATCTATAATTTGTGCAGTCATTTGTTTTTACACTCCATTTTCAGACAGATACTCTATAAATTTATGCGGCTCAACTGAAGCTAATTGCCCAAAAATCACTCGTTCTTTTTTAACTCCTGCTTTTTCCAGTGCATTATTAAGGCGTTCTAATCTTTTAGCGGCCCGAGTTGAGCCAGTCAGATATTGGCAGTTCTCCAGGTGGCAGCCGAGAATCATCACTTTTTGTGCTCCACATTCCAGTGCTCGCAAGATATCTCGCGGATCAACTTTCCCGGCGCAGGGGACGCGAATCAGTTGAGCTTGTTGCCCCCACTGCGAGCCGTTAATTGCCGCTGCGGTTGCCGCGGGATAAGCGGAATTTTCGCAGGCAAAAATTGTTATTTGAGGTTTGTCACCAAGCTCTGCAGCAACTTGCTCATCGGTGTATCGGGGCAGTTGGATAGCTCCTGTTGGGCATTCGGCTGCACATATTCCGCAGCGTTGACAGGTTACCGCTGAAACGGAAGCGGCTTTATTATCAACATCGATGCTGATGGCGGCGTGCGGACATATCCGCATGCAGGTCAAACACAGCACGCACTTATCTCCGTCGACTGCAGCCGCATCATCGAGAACCTCTATTTGTTTGTTTTTGAGCAGTTCGTGGATTTCGTTCGCTGTGGCTAACCCATCAGTCTGAGGGTCTATAAGCTCATCTGTATCCGGCGCCGAACCAACAACGAAAATACCTTCACGATTTGTCTTTGTAGGCAAAAGCCAAACGCTGTCCGCCTGCAGGTCACCGCCTGGACCAGGTCGCAGCCCTTCGATGAGGCTCAGGAGCTCGGTTGTCTCTGCGGTGGGGCTGTCGGCCATAACCACCAGGTCGAATTCTTCATCAACTTGGTACCCGATTAACGGCTCTTCCACACTCACAACTTTTTTAGGGTCTCTATCCGAAATTATTGGTGGTGATTCGTATTTTACTATTACTACGCCGGCTTCTCTGGCCCGCCGATACAGGGCCTCCATGCCGGCTGCAGCCACCCGGATATTATGGCAGTATAATTTCACCTCGGCGCCGAAACGCTTTGCAAGCAGCTCCGCTGCGGAGAGTACCTGAGCCGATACGCGTTTGCTTTGTTCGCCGATAGTATCCATCACTATGGCAATTCGTTTGGGAATGTCTTGGCCGTTATGGACCAATTCCGCCAGTTCCGACTTTTTCGTGGCCGGGCCTGGGGCCAAAACAATTGCTCCTGCGGAGAGCTTTTGCTCTGTGCCGTTCGAGGTAACCAGTGCGGTGAAATTGCCGAATTCTCCTTCCAGGGATTTCAAGGTTGAGGAGGTTTGGACGCGGATTTGCTTATCATTTTTTACCTGCCGGATAAGCTGGTCCACTTGACTTTGCACAAGTGCCTCGGTCTGGGAACAATCAGAAGCGACATAGCCGTAAAGTTCCGGCGTTTCTGCCACTGCTGCCCCCAATTTTTCGCTGCATTCGACCAGCGTAACGGGATGTCCGAGTTGCGAAAGGGCAGTGGCGGTCTGCATTGCCGCGACAGAACCGCCGAGGACCAGCACATTTTGGTTCACGCTGGTCTTCTTTGATTTGATGGCTGAGGCCATCTTCACCCGTCTAACAGCCGCGGACAAAGTTTCTTTGGCTTTATTCGTGGCCACTTCTGGCGTGCGGGCGACCCAGCCGCAGTGCTCGCGAATATTTACAGACCACAAAAGTCCATCATTCAAATTAACACCCTGTATTGCTTCGTGCAGAGTGTTGTCGAAAATCTCCGGATCGCAAGCTCCTATTACCAGGCGTTCTGTATGCTTTAGTGAATTTATTGTTTTGGTGCAATCCTTTTGTTGGCAGAATTTCGAGCAGAGCTTTACTGTTGCTACTTCCGCCAGTCCGCTCAGGTGCTCTATGAGCGAGTCAAAATTGATTTGCTCACGCAACGTCCCGGCGCAGTCGCACAGCACAATCCCCACATCGCCGTTAGTTTGTTCAGCCTTCTTAATCACCTATTAAGCCTCACCTATTACTGCGGCGCTGACCGCTTCGGCCTGAGCCATACAGGATTTTATGTCCTTGGGAGACTCACACGCACCTGCTACAAAGATACCTTCCTGCTGCAATGCGGGCAGCGGCGAAGCGTTCTTAAAACCAAAAAATCCCTGCTCATCAAGCGGCACCAGCAGTGTTTCGGCTAGTTTTGTCGTATCGGGCCTCGGCCGAATTCCGACCGCCAAAACCACCAGGTCGAATTCCTGTTCGCAAACCTGAGAGTCCGAACCTTGCGGAAGAGACTGTGGGGCGAACCGCAGAAGCAGTGTATCGTTCGGCCTTTGTTTAATTTCGTACGGCCGAGAGCGAACGAAGGTCATTTTATCTTTACACTTGTTATAAAAGTCATCGAACCCTTTACCGAAGTGTTGAATATCCATATAGAAGACGGTAACTTCTGCATCTTCGTTCTGGTATTTTATATGTTGGGCCATCCTCAGAGCATACGCACAACATACAGTTGAGCAGTAATCAGTATCCTCCGGACGGCGGTAAACTTCTTCGGTCCTTGAGCCAACGCATTGTATAAATGCAATGCGTTTCGGTGCCTGACCGTCCGAAGGTCGGGTAATCTTGCCTGCGGTGGCGAGCTGCCGTTCAGCTTCAATGCCGGTGATGATGTTTTCTGAGCTGCCGTATCCGTATGAAGTGTTTTCTGCGGGGTTATAAGGTTCATAGCCGGTTGCTACGACCACGCTGTCAACATCTATTTTGCTCTGGGAGCTTTTATCCTGCATATTAATTGCGTCAAGGGGGCAGGCTTGTTCGCAAACTGAGCACTTTTTACCAAGAGCCAGCCGACACCGTGAGTAATCAATGACCGGCACCGTAGGGGACAGAGCCAACTTCGGTGAAACTATACACTTTTCGGGACATGCGGTAACACAGGCCTGGCAGCCCGTACACTTGCTGCGGTCAATAAAGCCGGGCTGATGTTTTAATATCGCAGTATATCGGGACCCGTTTGTGCCGGTTTCCAGCTTGAAAAGCTGGGTGCGAGTCTGGATGTGAATATCGGGCGAAGCGGCTACGGTTCTTAAAAGCTCATTAGCCACGCAGACGTTGCATCGTAGGCAGACGTCCACGGCTTTACAGCCCATCTCGACGACCCGGCCGCCTATTGTGGCTTGCATATCAATAAGACGGACCGGCAAGCCTGCCTGGCTGAGGCGCTGCGCTACGGTTGCTCCGGCAATGCCCGCCCCTATAACCAAAACAGTTTTTGTATCTTGCATTTTGTATCTCGGATAGCGTTGAGGTTCTTACGCGATACTCAATACGCACAACGAATG
>CAZLIO010000003.1:0-17502 GCA_964559025.1 uncultured Pirellulales bacterium
TAGACGGCTCGGTGATAGCCCAGCTAGGCCGGCCCGATATGTGTCTTCCGATTCAATATGCCTTGACGTATCCGCAGCGTGTTGAAGGTATTGCCAGGCGTCTTCGGCTGGAGGAGATAGGCAAGCTTACGTTTGAGAAGCCTGATTTTGCGACGTTTCGCGCGCTGCCGTTAGCTTATGAGGTTGCGCGGACGGGCGGGGCGGCAGCGGCCGTTTTCAACGCTGCGAACGAGGCGGCTGTCGAGGAGTTCTTGGCGGGGGGGATTGAATTTGTTAATATAATTGAGCTTATCGAACATTGTCTGGATAAGCATAATGTTATAACAAGCGCATCCCTCGAAGAGCTGTTCGAGGCGGACGCATGGGCCAGGGAAGAAGTTAGAGCTAAAGTGCGCAAGGGCATAAGAACATAAGGGCATAAGAGCAAAAGTCAGTGTTTGGAGATTATTGAATGTCGGAACTGAAAGATATCTTTAATAAGCGTTTTCGTGTGATTTTCTTTGTTGTTGTTGCTTTTGTGGCGGTTGTTTTTTTAATTGCCCAAAATATCAATACTTTCGGCAACATACTGCTGACCATGCTCGGCTTTGGTTCGGTTGTTCTGGTTCACGAGTTCGGACATTTCGTTGTTGCCAAATTGTCGGACATAAAGGTTGAAGCATTTTCAATCTTTATGCCTCCGACTTTGTTTGGTGTTCAGAGGACCGAAAATGGTTTTAGGTTTCGGATACTGCCGAAGATATTCGCCAAAGAAGGCGATGAGTCCGGCGAAGGTGGGTTGAGTTTTACTTTCGGCGGCAAGGGCAAGGCCAGCGAAACGGAATACCGGCTCGGTCTTATTCCGTTTGGGGGTTTTGTTAAAATGTTGGGCCAGGAGGACACCGGGCCGGTTAAGACCAGCGATGACCCCCGTTCGTATGCGAATAAGCCGGCTGGTACTCGTGCGGCGGTTTTGGCAGCGGGGGTTGTTTTTAACGTTATCAGCGCCGTTATTATCTTTATGATAGTCTTTCTTATCGGCATAAATCTGATACCTGCTGTAGTCGGCGGGGTAATTCCGGATTCACCGGCGGCGCGTGCGGGCCTCAAGGCCGGTGACGAAATAATTGAGGTTGCAGGCAAGAAGAACGACCTCGATTTTAGCAATATCGGGATAGCGGCGGCTTTGTCCGGCAGAGATGAAAAGGTCCCGCTGAGGGTAAGACACAAGGACGGCTCTGAAGAAGAATTGGCACTTGTGGCCGAACAGCTGCCCGGCGAGCCGCTGAAAGCTTTTGGTATCTTTCTGCCAATGAGTCTGACCATCGGAAGGCTTTCCGAAGAGGACGCTAACGACCTGTATTCGAAAACCGGCTTGCTTGCCGGCGATAAAATTAAGTCTGCTAACAGCAAGGATGTTTATAGTTCCTGGGGGCTGGATGAAGTGATTCGCAATGCCCTTACGCCGGTAGTAACATTAGAGGTTGAGCGAACCGGGGAGCTTGGCGAAGTTGAATCAGTTAAATCGCAAATCAAACTGGATTGGCCTATTGCCAATAAAAAGGATATTGAGTCCGAGTCCGAGCTGAGCCATATTTACTCTATGGTTCCGCGCATGCGTATAATCAAAGTCTCAGAAGAGCATGCGCCAAAGGCCGAGGATGAGGTTTCATTGCGGCCTGGCGATGTTATTCTTGCGATCGGCGATGTCGAGAATCCTACTTATACGCAGATGCGCGAGGTTGTTGAGAAGCACGAAGACAAGGAACTGCCGGTCAAGGTCTTGCGTACCAATGCCAACGGTGCCAAAGAAGCTCTTACCGTTACAGTTAAGCCCAGGAAATCAGCCGATAGTGACAGGGTTATGATTGGCCTTGGCCTGGCACTTGATGCCGAGCATCCGATTGTTGCCAAGACTATCAACGCTGAGGGTGGACCGCCAAGGCTGGAAATTCCAAGCGGCGCTGCGATAACTGTAGTTGACGGGACGCCGGTATCGAGCTTTTACGATGTAATCAGGGAAATTAGAAAATACAGCGGCCAACGAATCTCGATTGAATATCGGCTCAATGAGGAAATAGCAGGTAACGTTGTATTAAATGTGGAGACAAACGAAGAATCCGTCACTGTTAAATCAGCTTTTACTGAAATTGATTTTATTCCATTTGGGAAGTTGGAAAGGCTTTACAAGGCCAGCGGCCCCATTGATGCGGTCGTGATGGGATACAGAAGGGCCGTTATGTTTGTCGCCCAGACCTACGTAACCTTAAAACGTCTGATTGGGGGACTGGTCAGTCCCAAGAATCTTATGGGGCCGATCGGCATTATCACATTCAGCTATCGCATTGTTGCCGAGCAGCCGTTGGTTTACTACGTCTATTTTCTCGGCCTTATAAGCGCGGTAATTGCGGTGTTTAACTTTTTGCCTTTGCCGCCCCTTGACGGAGGACTGGTTGTGATTTTGTTGGTTGAGAAAATCAAGGGTTCGGCGCTGAGCGAGCGGGTGCAGGGAGTTATAGCTTATGTCGGCTGGGCGCTTATAGGAACACTTTTTTTGTACGTAACGTTTAACGATATTGTCAGGAGCTTTTTTAGCTGAATGTTACGGATTATGGATGGACGTTCCTGCTGGTTGAAGAAAGGATTCGAAGATATTGGAAATGCTGCCGGAAAAACTATCTTCAGAAGCGTATCACGAAGATATATTCAGTGCTCTGAAAGAACAGGACAGCCGGGTTTATGAGCTAATAACGAAAGAGTACGAAAGGCTGCAAAGCACACTTCAACTTATTGCTGCGGCGAACCAGTGCTCAAGAGCCGTTTTAGCAGCCCTTGGCTCAGTCGTTCAGAACAAGACGAGCGAGGGTTTTCCAGGGGCCAGGTGTCATGGGGGCTGCGAGATTGTTGACGATGTGGAAAGACTGGCCGAGGCCAGGGCCAAAGAGGCCTTCGGTGCCCAATACGCAAACGTCCAGGCGCATTCCGGCAGCCAGGCACACCAACTCGTCCTCGCCGCGATATTGGACAAAGGTGATACGATATGGAGCCTTGGAGTGGACCAGGGGGGACATCCATCACATGGAGGGTCGGGGTCGCTCACCGAGAAGTTCTTCAAGATAGAAAACTATTTTGTGGATAAAACAAGTTTTCTTCTGGACTATGATGCTATCAGAGAGCAGGCAGTCAAAGTCAGGCCCAGGCTGATTATGTGTGGTGCCAGTGCTTACGCCAGAACGATAGATTTTGAGAGATTCAGAGAGATTGCGGACAGCGTGGGGGCGTATTTTTTGGCGGACATCTCACATATTGCGGGACTGGTGATAGCCGGTGCACATCCATCCTGTGTCAATTATGCACATTTTACAACGACAAGCACTTACAAGGCGGGCGGCCCGAGGGGCGGCCTGATATTGATGGGCAAGGACTATGATTTGCAAATAAAGGCCTCAGGCAGGGACATGCCGTTATGGAAACAGATTCAGGAAGCGACGTTTCCGGGCGTACAGGGGACGCCTTATTTTAATCATATAGCGGCAAAGGCGGTTTTCTTTAAGGAAACACTTTCCGATGAATACAAGGTTAGACAATTCAAAATCATAGAAAATGCAAAAAGACTGGCAAGTAATTTGTCGGATTTGGGATATGACGTGCTGACGAAGGGGACAGACAGCCATATGGTTCTGATAAATACGGAGAATTTTAGAGAGGCCTTGACGGGCGCTATAGCACAAAGATGCCTCGAAGATTGCAGTATAGTAGTCGATGCGATGAAGCTGCCTTACGATAAGAAGCCGGCTTTAAGTACCAGCGGTATCAGGCTGGGCACGCCTATTGTAACAAAAAATGGAATGGGATCGGCAGAGATGGACAGCATATCAACGCTGATAGATGCAGTGCTCAAGCCGGTAAGAGTGACAGCGAGCGGCGAGTACGAGATAAATGAATCTCTCAGGAACGAGATTAGAGACAAAGTAAGGCAGCTGTGCAGTAAGTTCCCAATGCGTTAGGCGCCGGATGAGGCAAAGCACTATTTTTTTTGAATCCATGCTTCCAGCTTATCCCCCACGGAAAAAGGAATACCAGACCAATAGTAAATACTTATTAGAGCCTTTTTTAAGCAGGCTCCTTTGGGTTTACAACTTTGGTTGTTGTGTGCAATTCTGGACTTTCTTCTTGAGAACCAGCCGTAAACGGCATGGATTTCGGGGATACCATAGCTGCGGATTCTTACTTCAGCCACTTGCTCTTTCAGTCCTTTTTGCATGAACAGATTTCTCAAAGTCTGTGTGGTGAAGTAATTGCAATGTCCGGGCGGATTAACCAGCCTTCCCTTCAATATGCGCAGGCGGATGAGTAGCGAACCGTAGTTGGGGCAGGTTATATATGCTATACCACCATGCTTGACGACCGCCATTATGTGCTGTACGTGCTCCAGAGGCCTGGCTACGTGCTCCAGGGTTGATGTGCTCGTAACGATGTCGAAAGACTCGGGAGCAATGTCTGCCTCCTCAATGCACCCAAGAAGTGTATATCCATATTGCTGTGCGTACTCGCGGGCCCAAGGCGAGGGGTCACTACCAAAGCAAACGCAGCCTCTTTTTTGGAATTGCCGCAAAAGCACTCCGTTGCCACAGCCTATATCCAAGACCCTAAGCCCTTCTCTACCTTGTGTAAGGCGGTCACTAATACGGTCAAACCACAGAAAATCAATACTGCTCTGAACTTCACGGTAATGGCATTTCACAAACTCGTCGAAGTGAAAGTTTACATGTTCAATCTCCTGGTCTGTCGCGTTGGCGTAAATAAAGTTGCAGAGGCGACACTTTAACAGGAAGTGTTTTCCAACCTGGCGTTCTTCGTTGCCTAACCCATTACAAATAGGACATAGTTTCATCGCCATTGGACTTCGTATATTAGGATCAAATTTCTGTGTTTTCTCCACCATTTAAATGAGAAGTCCCGGAATTGTTTTTTATGGGGCGGATTTGCCTTGCGGCTGGGCCTGTTTTTTCGCGCTTACCGCCGGCCCGGAATATTTGGTATATTGCACCGATAATAGCCATAACGACTAATGCGGAGAATAATATCATTGACATTAACAGCGCCTGCGATTTATCCACACCATAGATGCCTAAAAGTCCCACCAGGGTAAACTCTCTGACGCCGAGATTAGCCACCGATATAGGCACTCTTCCCAGGACATATATAACCGCCCACAACCACACGAATACTCCCACAGGTGCGGTTATGTTTGCGGCACGAGCAGCGAGGATATAGGCGATAACACCGCTGATGAGGGTATCGATTATTGTAATTGAAGCAATCCTCAGGTGAAATCCGGCCCCGGCAGCTTGAAAGGTTGCAATCTGGTCGAGTATTTCCCGGCCTTTTTGACTTATTTTCGCAGGGAAGAGCATTAGCATAAATCCAATACCTTCGATGATTTTACCACCGGTTCCGCTGTTCAACAGCAGCGAAGAAATAACTATTATAGCTGCCAGCAATATTCCGCAAATGACAGGCAGCAGCCACTGGTTCTCTGCATTAGACATTGATAGCGATGCAGGATTCGTAATTATTAACGCGGCAAGCCCAAACACCATCATGACGACCATCGTTAACAGTTGATTATATAGCATACTACTAAGGACGTTGCTCCCCTTTCCGGAATCTTTTTTGAGGATATACCACTTTGCCCCCGTACTCAGCACTCCGGGTAAAATCATACTGTAAAGCGAGGTAACCGCACTTGCACCGAATATTGTGGTAATATTAACCTTGCAGTCTTGCTTTTTCAAAATAAGCTGCATCTTCATCGAGCGAATCCAGAGAAATATTATGGTAAGTACCCAAACAGCTATCAGGAGCTGCCACCTTGCTGTCTTTATGTTTTGCCGGAGCTGCTGAAGGTCAATTTGGCTAAAGACCCATATCAGCAATCCGGTCGTGATTAGAATTCTGATAAGGAGTTTGGCTAATTGTTTGGTGCGGTCGGTCATGTCCTGTTCGGGATTAGCTGGTCTTTCTGGCGAGAATCAGCACCTTTCTTGAAAAGGTCAGTTGTATTTTGTAGAGCTTGTAGAAAACTTTATTGTCCGGGAACCACGCATTAAGAGTGCCGAAAGGTAATCGGCCGGCGAAAGCTGAAACGATAAAACAAATGAATCCCGTCAGCGGGCCGCTCAGGTAGCAGCTCTTTATATTCTCGAAGCCGGCACTGAGCAAAAGCTGTCTGAGCCTGCGCCGGGTGGTTACATAGTTGTGAGAGAAATCGCAATTAAAAAAGTTGTGCCGCAGGTTCAAATAATCCGGTGAGCATATTACGAGCTTTCCTTCCGGCTTTAATACATCTCTTATTTGCCCGGTGAGCTGCAGCGCATCCTGCATACTGTTCATATGTTCCATTGCGTTGATCATGACAACGACATCAAATTCTTTCGCCAGGTCAGGCAGGGGAGGGACCATTGCACGAATGACATTGGCCCCTCTTTTCTCAAGAGAAGCCGCCATTTGCTGGTTAGGTTCGACAGCAAAGTATTCGATACCTTTTTCGAGACAAATATCGGCAAAAATACCTCGTCCCGGTCCTATTTCCAAAACGCTGTGGTGCGGCTCTATTTTGACGTACTTAAAGATTTTTTTAGAAAAGGCCACAGTAATCCGACTGCCTATGCCGGTGGGACTGTCCTGGTGAAAATGGTTATAGAAATGCTCTTTTGTCATAAGAATATACCTCGAAACAGGCTGTTAAGTGTCATTAGCTGGTTCGGCGGTTCCTTTTCTTGCATAGACTATTATTATATCTGATTTTTTCAGTAGAGACATTAAGATTGTCCAGGGCAAAAGAAGCATCCACAACAAAAAAGATTGCCTGAGCCGGTTTCGATATTTAGGATTGAGGTTATCTCCATATAATAAGTATTGCAGCGAGCCGAGCAGACCCCATGGAGTTTTGTCGTATATAATCTTTGTGACTGCAAGGCCGTGATTCTCTAACAGCCTTGTAATTGCGCGGGGTGTCCAGATACACAAATGACGCGGGCAGTCAAGGTGATACCATTTGGCTTTGAAGTGCTTGGCGTTGAAACTTTCATAGTTGGGAACGCCGATAATACAATGCCCATTCTGTTTCAATAAGCTACTTATCTTTGCTATTGTTGTTTGAGGGTCGGATATGTGCTCTAAGTACCACCAGGCTGTGATTATGTCAAAATGAGCTGCTGGAAACGGAGCTTCCGTAATAGTGCCCTTGAATATATCGAGGCCGAAAGAGCTTTTTGCCTCTCTGAGGGCGGCTTCGGATATATCTACTCCATAGACCTCGCAGCCCTTGTTGGTCCTCAGGCTATTCAGGAATGCCCCGGCGCCGCAACCGACATCCAGGATTCGGCTTTTTTGATTGAGCCTGCGATAAATAGTGTCCGCAATCTTTACATTAGTCACTCCTTTTAGTAAGCGTCCAATAACAGGTATTTTCATAAATTTATTTTGCAAAGAACGGATTCCGGAACCGGCCTTTTTTCCTGTCGTGGTATGCGGGGCATAATCGGCAGGATAAAGTTTTTCTGTGTCTTCCGGCACGACCTGCGGGTTCATATAAACGAGGCCGCATTCCTTGCACCGTACGTAGGTGAATGCCTCTGCGATTCCATGTAAACGGTCCCTGGCGTCGAAGAGGAAGGTTGATTCCGTGCTGCTGCATAAATTGCAAGGGACTTTTTGTGTTCTAATCATATCTGTTTTCGCAAAAGGCCAAGTTTGACATAAAAATCGTTTACCACGGCAGCTTTTTCGCTCTTACATAACGATGCAGCTTTATTACAATCTTCTTTATCGGCAGAGAAGTCAGAATCAATCCACCCCAGCTCTCGAAAGAACGAGGATATATTTTAACCGCCTTGCAATAATATTTTCTCGCCCGCCTGGTATTGCCATCGGCAGCGAGGAAAAAACCTGTAAGAAAATAAGACTTTGAAAAGCGTTTGGCTATTTTCTTTCCAATTTTGTTTTGTAATTCAGGATACTTCCGCAGAACCTTTTTGAGCGCCGCTCTTGTCTTGGCGTAGCTTTTGACTTTATTTGCACCTTTAGAAGTGCTTGCCGGATGTCTTCGCCAGCAGCCCAATGGTTCGGGGTCATAGTAAACTTTGCTTAAATGAGCGACTTCTATCCACTTCATATAATCGGTGATTGGTCCCGGCTTTTCAAAAGGCCCCGTTTTTTTAAGCACTTCTGCGCGTACCATTACCGTTATCATCGGAGTAAAGCAGTAATGCAGAGCAAGCATCTCGGCCACGTCACCAGGCACTACAGGATACACATCGCTGAATTTTCCGATTCGGCTGCCTTTCGAGTCAATAATCAAAGCGTCGGCAAACACCAATCCCAGCTCCGGGTCGTCATCGAGTGTGGCAGCCTGTTTGGTGAATCTATCGGGCAGCACTACGTCATCACTATCCACGAAACAAATGTATTCGCCTTTTGCCAGGCTTAACCCACGGTTTCGGGCGGCAACGACGCCCTGGTTTTCCTGAGTAAAAATCTGGGCCCTCGACGGAAAGTTTTTGGCTGTCTCAACAGTTTTGTCGGTGCTGCCATCATCAACCATTATGATTTCAAAATCCTGAAATGTTTGCTTCTCGAGACTTTCCAGAGTCCGGGCAATGTAGTCCTGATGGTTGTAAGATGCTATTATTACCGACAATTTTGGTGTCACTGCGAAGTCCTCGTCAATTCAATATTTTATGATACAGCTCGATATATTTAGAAGCCACTTCATTCCAGGTAAACTTTTGGGCCTGCTTTTTTGCTGCGATGGCCATTTTTTTGTAAAGCTGCCGGTCGTCGGCTAATTTTCTTACCGCATCGGTAATCTCCCGGGCGTTTGCATTGTTTACAATAATTCCGTTATCGGCTATCAGCTCATCCACACCTTCGCAGCGGGTGGTAATTAGCGGCAGGCCGGAGGCCATCGCCTCGAGCATTGCGTTGCTCATCCCTTCCTGCATACTGGCACTGATAAATATATCACTTTGCCGATAAACCTGCGGCATATCTTCAGCGTCGATTCTGCCTGTGAATTCGATAATGTCAGCAAGGTTTTTGTCCGATATAATTTGTTTTAATTTCTGCTGCATTTGTCCGCCGCCAGCTATTTTGAAACGGACCTCACAGCCTTCCCTGTGCAGAATCTCGACAGCGTCTATCAGGATTTCCACCCGTTTGGTAACGGACAGTCGGCCGACGGTCAGGAGTCTAAGTATCTGTGGTTTCTGGGCGGCTTCGGCAGGGCCGAACCGTTCCAGCTCCACGCCGTTTGGGATAACGTCAATGGCCACTGATGGCAGAAAATTGAGGGCACGGTTCTTCAAACCCTCGCTGGGTGTAACAAGAGCGGCGGCCTTTTTCCAAATCACCTTAAACACAGGGCCGAGAATTTTATAATCGAGCTTAAACCTTGCGTGCTCTCCCGGCACATCCGAACCGCGCAGCGAGATTATGTAGGGCAATTTTTTTGCGGTTCGATAGCAGAGCCAGCCGGTAGGAAAGCCGAAAAATGCGTGGGCCAAATCATAATCATTTTCCCGCAGCAGTTTGCGGTAGTGACATTTGGCTTTCAAGAGCCACTCGATGACCTCCGTCTTCCGCCAGAAATGCAGTTGTTTCTTGTGCAGGCCGACTTTGTAAATAGTGACATTATCTGCAAAGCTTTCTTTGAAGAAGCCCGGCTTGGGAGCTGACGTTAAGACATCGACCTTCAAATCGCTGCTGCCGGCGTATTGTTGTAAGATGCACCGATGAGCGTTAGCGGCTCCGCCACCAATCGGCGGAAACTCGTAATTGAGCATTAGTATTTTCATTAACTGCCTTGTTTTGTTAAAAAAATCCGTTTCCTAACCATCCCCAAGCTCGTCCTTCGACTCCGCTCAGGACTCGCTTGAGGCTGCCACCCGGTGGGTTGATGGGCTAAAGCCCATCCACTTTTGCTGCCACCCGGTGGGCGGCGTTAATAATCTCATTTTATTTGTTCGGCATTTTTCGGGCGATAACGTATAAATTTGTTTGCAGGGCAAGAGGCAGGCGGCGAAAATTTATATGCTTAAAGATATTGCTTATCGAACCCAGTTTTTTCCTCAGCTTGTTCAAAGTGAATTCGTTGACAGGATTCATTTTGACGAATTGTATATCGAATCCGTGTCCGGACAATCGCTTCCTCAATTTTCCCGGAGTATGCAGTGACGGATGCGCCCGCCGCCATATCAAAGATTTATGGTACAGCGTTTCAAAAATCACATTACTGTATTTGTTTGGCGTCTGGAAGAGGTAGAAACCGTCCTTCCGAAGGACACGGTGCACTTCGCTTATGTGTTTGTCTATCCTCGCAATATGCTCGAACAAATCAAAGCTCAACACAACATCGAATCTCTGGTCTTCAAACTGCAAATCCTCGGCCGGCTGTACCTGGAGTTTAATATCGCCGTATTTTTTAAGTCCATAAGCAATCGCTTCGCCTGATATGTCCGTACCGGTAATATCGTGTCCCTTCTCGTTCAGTTCAGCCACTACACTGCCGATACCGCAGCCGATTTCCAGAATCCTGACATTTGGCTTGAGCAGATTGGTTTCGGCGAGGAATTCCAGGTTCGTTTGCAGGTTGCCGCGTTGTTCTTTACCGGCCTGGAGCTCCTTTCGCCAGCCTTTATCATAGAGTTCCTGCTGTTTTTTAAGGTCCTCATTCATGTTTGGTTGATTGGTTATCAGGAAAGTGCCTAAAGTGACAGCTTTGCTGTCATTCTGAACGCAGCGCAGCCTTTAGCCCTGAGCGTAGTCGAACGGGGAAGTGAAGAATCTCTTTTTCGTTGACCAGATTCTTCGGCTTCGCCTCAGAGCTTGCCCTGAGCTTGCCGAAAGAATGACACTTACGTGTCACTTTAGGCACTCCAAACTTACCTGTGGCACGAGTTAGCTCACTTATTCCACTCACCGTTCACTACTCACCGTCTTTATTTATTTGCGTTGGAAAAGAACATGCGGGTCGATGAATTGCCGAACGATTTTGTAATTTTTCATTACGAATTCTCTGAACGGCTTCATCGCCTCATATCGAAGCGCCTCATCAGGCTCGATTTTCTCACGGAGATCTTTAGAGTATAATGCGTCATATTGGCTGACGATTTGCGGGACAGCAGGCAGAAATCCCTTCTGAGTTCGAGGCCATAATTCCAGCGGCGGTCTGTCCCACGGGAAGTGCTCTTTGCGGCTGTCAACTATAAACTTCGGCGGCTCCTTCTCGAACGCACCTAATATCTCATCGATTCTTTCAGAAAGCACTTCCGGAGACAGGGTATGCATCGTTCCTTCGAATGCTTTCGGCGTCGGACTCAATCTCTGTGCCGCAACATATATTCCCGGGAACCAGCCCCAGACGTAGATTTTATCGTTCGGTGTGGAATTGTTTCGTATGTATTCGCCGATGAGCATCCAGGGATATTTTGGGTGCCGGGAAATTTCATTCATCTTCTGTGCGTAACCTTTATCTTTTTTCGGATTACCCGTGGCACGATCGCGGTAGATGGCTCCGGTATGAGGGCTCTTTTTGAGGCCGAAGAATATATGCTGTGACATAATTATCATCAACAGAAGCCCGAGGATTCCTACTGCCACCCACTTGGGATTGTATGCGTTGCTCTTTACTTTGTTATGGTAAATTGCTATCAGGTATCCGCCTAACATTGCAGCCGAAGCATTTAACGGCAGATAATATTGCTCGTACGAACGCGGGCTTATCCACACAAACGTCATATCCAGCAGCCACCAGACGGCAAAAAGCAATACAAACCGGTCATAGCTTCTCGATGCTCGATGCTCGATACTCGATGCTCGATTAGAAATGAGGATGATGACTCTGGTAATAATTGACCCGAGTGCCAGGGCAATTGGCAGTATTAACGCCCGATACCAGCGGAACACTCTAAGCTTTGCCTGTTTGGTTTGTTCGGGCTTTAGTATTTGCCAGCTGTCTCGAACGTATGCCGGCAGGAACTTCATCAAAAGCCCCTGCTTTGCAGGGGTTGTCCGGACAGCACTGTCATTGACGTCGGATGCCGCCTTTGCCGTTTTAGGCTCGCTGTGGTCCTGAGAACCCTGAAGCGATGTGACGATGGGCCTCCAGAGAGATGAATACGGGAAATAGTTCATCGGGGCCTTTTCGGCGGCCAGCCATAGACATATCGGGCTGATGCTGACAGCCGCACCCGCCAAAAGTAATAAAATATCGGTGACTGTTTTTTTCCAGCTTTTGTGCTTAAGCAGCGGCTGGGCAATCACAAACAAGCCGACCGCACCAATTACGGAGAAGCCGGTTTCTTTGAACAGCGGCGCCCATGCGACAAAAGCCCCGGCCAAGAACGCAAGCCACCAGCGACCACCAAGCTGATACAAAACAAAACAGCTTACCCCCAGCACCATAAAGGCAATCATGTGTTGTTCTTTTACGTTGCCGTACTTGGCCATAAGCGGGGCGGAAAGGTATATTGAGGCAATAATGACTCCCACGGCGGCAGACAGAACGCCGAACAGTTTAACCATCGCAGCAAACATAAGCAGCAAAGCACCCGCCTGAAGGATTGTCTGGATAAGTTTTGGCCCCGTTTCGCTAAAGCCGAACAGCTTGACGCCTAACATATTTACCAGCAGAGTTCCCATCTGAGCGCTGGGTTTTTCATCAACGCCGATTTTGGCGCCGACAAGTATGTGTTCGGCTGAGTAAACGTATGCCCCGCTGTCGAAGGCTCCGGGAGAGTTGAGCTCGAAATACTTGCCCATGCAAAACGGAATGGCCGCCAGAATTGCTATTATGATGAAAGATACGAATGGTTTGATGCTCTGTAGTTTGGCCGTGCTCGGCCAGGATCCGCCCCGACGAGCAGGTGCGCTTACTTTGTGTTTATGTGGTTCTATTCGTTTTCTCGAGCGTTTGTGTTTTCGGAAGGGCTTGCTCATTTCTGGTCTTCCTTTTTTGCGGACGACTCGAGAATCTCTTTGATGACGTAGGTCGGCCGGTTTTGGGATTCGTGATACGTGCGAACAAGAAGCTCAGCGAGCAGGCCCATCAGAATGAATTGAATGGTGGCGGTAATCAGCAGAGCCGTCAGGACCAATAGCGGATTTCTGTTCATAGCGAAATTGTGAGCGATTTTTTGATATACAACAATCCATCCGGAGGCTATCGCCCCGATGCCGCTGGCCAGCCCCAGCCCACCGAAGATATATATCGGCTTGGTGGAGAATGACCCGAGGAACTTGACGGTGATAAGGTCCAGTACGACTTTTAATGTTCGTCCCAGGCCGTATTTGGTTTTGCCGGTGGTTCTGGGTCTGTGGTTGACCGGCATTTCAGCGATTCTCGCCCCGCTCCAGCTTGCCAGGGCCGGTATGAAGCGGTGCATTTCGCCGTATAGTTTTGTTTCCTCGATGACCTCCCTTCGGTACACTTTCAGTGTGCAGCCGTAGTCATGGAGCTTTACACCTGTAATCCTGGAAATCAGCCAGTTGGCGATTTTGGAAGGCAGCAATCTGGTGACGGCGTTATCGTGCCTTTTTTTTCTCCAGCCGCTTACAACATCGAATCCTTCGTCGAGCCTGGCGATCATTTTCGGTATGTCCGCCGGGTCGTTTTGCAGGTCGGCGTCGATTGCAACGATAACTTTGCCTCGTGCATGGGCGAAGCCGGCGCTAAGGGCCGCGGTTTGGCCGAAATTCTTGCGAAAGCAAATGACCCGGATTCGGGCGTCGGTCTTTTGCAGCTTGGCTAATATATCGAAGCTGTTGTCACTGCTGCCGTCATCGACGAAGATTATTTCGTAGTCATATACGTCCGTTAATGTTTGGGTGATTTGCTCATAAAGTGGGCCGATATTATCCTGCTCATTCAACAATGGCACCACTACTGAAATTTCGGGACTCTGGTTACCCACACTTTATTTCCTATAATAAGGCATCTGCAAAGTATGCCTAACCTCAGTTTTGCATAGCGTATATGATAATAGTTACAATATCGGCTGTAAAGCAGAAGGCCAGCAGTTAAAATCGGTGGCAAATAGGCGAAAAAACGAGAAACTGCAATCGGCTCAGAATTTTCTTGATTTAGGGTGTTATTTTTGGTACAATAGACGTTGTCAATTGACCGGAAAGTTACTTTATTATCTAATTTGGAGATGGGGGATATGAAACGATACTATTTAATTTCAGCACTTGTTGTCGGTAGTGTATTACTTTTTCAGCTCGGCTGTCAGGAGCAGGCTGCACAGATCGAAAAGCGCGCGGCGGCGCCCGAGACAAGGGTGGTTGGTACGCCCCGGAAAGCTGAAGCTGTGCCCACCAGTCTTGATACAGCCGCGCCAAAAATTACGTTTGAAAACATAGTTTACGATTTTGGACAAGTCGGTCTGGGGGCACAGAAGAAAATCGCTGAGTTTAAGTTTACAAACACCGGAGACGGCCTGTTGAAAATCGAAGACGTCGAGAAATGCTGCGGCGTCGTTACCAGGTTAGACAAGACCGAATATGCACCGGGCGAAAGCGGCCTCTTGAAAGCAGAGTATCAGACGAGTCAACAGCCCGGCTTAGACAGGAAAACTTTGTACGTCAAGAGCAACGATAAGACAAAGGCCAGGGTTGCATTGACCCTTAAAGCCGAAGTCGTGTCTAAAATCACTTGTGCGCCAAAGAGATTGAAGCTCTTCCTTGGGGAGGACAATGCCGGTTGTCCGAAGATTGTACTTAGCAGTCTTGATAATCAGCCGTTTATGATAAACGGATTCAAATCGACCGCCGATTGCATAACTGCTGATGTGGATAGCTCGGTGGAAGCGACAAAATTTATTCTTGAACCGAAGGTCGATATGGAGAAACTGAATAACAATCTCAAAGGACATATCGACATTAGCCTGACTCATCAGGAGGAGAAAACGGTCGAAATTCTCTTTGACGTACTGCCGAAATTTAGAATTATCCCGCCGTTGATTCTCGCTTTTAATGCCGAACCGCAAAAGCCGATAGTAAGGACAGTCACGGTGCTCAACAACTATGGTGGTGATTTTGAGATTGAATCGGCTTTATCGAAAGATAACACGGTTAAAGTTCTGAGTCGCGAGAAAATTCGCAACGGTTATCAGCTCGAGCTGGAAATAACCCCGCCGCCCTCCGAGGGTAAACCGAGATTCTCGGATGTGTTTGTTGTAAAGATAAACGACGAGGATGAGCTGAGACTTGTCTGTCGCGGGTTTTATGCGAAGAAATAACTGGTGAGTGGTGAATAGTGAATAGTGGGCGAGTAGCCAATTAACCGCTCACCAATTAACTTATCCTGATGCTTTTGGGGGTGGATTGAAACCTAACCTGTATATCATGCGATTAGTGAGCTGCCTGTCGCGACTTGGCTCCGCCAAGCGAGCCACGGCGGGCATTTGCGTATTGGCCCCGTTAGAAATCTTTGCCAAAGCCAGGAAAAAGGTCATTGGTGTGTTATTTCTAACGGGCTTGACGTTGTGCGCCTCGTGTGTATTAGAAGTGTCGTCCGAACCTGCGGGTGAATCACTTCATACAACCGATCCCGACAAAATCGGGACAGTCTTCTTTACCGGTAACGGGCTTGGGGAGCTGAAGCCCTGCGGCTGTTCGGGCGGACAGCTCGGGGGGCTTGACAGGCGAGCGGCGGTTTTCAACCGTGTGCCCGGAGACAAAAGATTGATTGTCGATACGGGCTCGCTTGTGAAAAGCGACAGCGAGCAGGACCTGATTAAATTCAATATAATGCTCCAGGCTTTGAAACTGCTCGATTACGATTTAGTCAGTCTGAGCGAAAAAGACATCGAAATAGGCAAAAATTTTGGACTGTTAGATAGTACGGATTCGATTTTTAATATCATAAGTGCTCACCGCTCATCTGCTATGAATGTTCCAGCGAAATTTACAAAAAGCCTGTCATTCAAAGACAACAGGGTAGTCATAACTATTGCGGCTTTTGACGCAAAATCAGCGCCCTTAGAACAAATTGGACAGCTTTTTACATCCGGCTCCGAGGTTAGTCCGGCACCGGTTCGCCGTGAGTCTAATCTCGATACCTTTGGAATTAATATTCTTATCCTGAACCATTGTGATGATGCAATTATTGATTTTATTGCCAAGAATATACCTCTTGTAGATTGTATTGTATGTCCTTCCGAATCTGATGAGCCAATGTTAGTTGGCGAGGCGAATAAAAGGCCTTTGGTTTTTTCGGTGGGCCGCTTCGGCAGATATGTATGTGGATTGCAAATAGAAGAAGCAGCCACGGGCGAAGATAAGCCGAAATTGCGTTTTTTCACTATACCTCTCGAAGAGGATTTGGAGCCGGAAGCCTCTCTTGTGCAGTTGTACAAGGATTATCAACAGCTTGTCAGGGAGAGGAATCTTTTGGAGAAACATCCGCGTTTTACTCTTCCGGATAGTTTGGAATACATCGGTTCGGAATCCTGTAAGGTTTGTCATGAATACGAATATGAAAAGTGGAGCAGTAATATCCACGCCCATGCCTATGCGATACTTGAGCGGGAAGGCTCGCAGTTCGACCCGGAGTGTGCTATCTGTCATGTTGTTGGTATGGACTATGAAAGCGGGTTTATTTCGGAGCAAAAAACCGGACATTTGAAAAACGTCGGCTGCGAAAACTGTCATGGGCCGGGCTCGGAACATATCAAAACTGGGGGAATAGTCGGATTCACTGATACGAAGTCTGCCTGCATTGATTGCCATACACCTGAGCACAGCGGCGACTACGCAGGAAATGAGGGTGCTTTTCTGGAAAAAATCGTTCATTGGCGGGAACCAAGACCCTCCGAAAGTGTCAAATAAAACAGGCTATAATAGTCTAAATACGAACGGTTTATCCCCGCTTTCGCGGGGCCAAGCTTACCCCTGCGGAAGCAGTGGTACTTTAGAGACCGATATGATAAAGACATTGCGAATAACAAGTATTGTGGCGGCTGTTTTGGCGGTCATTTTCCTGGTCTTTTTTGTTTTTCCTGTGGTTTTTGGCGGCTCCGGCGATGAACAACTCGAGCAATCCCTGGATTCGCCCGGTGTGATAGAGAAATTCAACAAAACTGTGGGTAATAAGGCAAAGACAGGCCAGAACGAGATATCGCCACTTGTACAGCAGGCAGGGGCCTTTGCGTTGTATCTGAATCCACCACCGGCGAAAACGCCAAGGGCTGCGACAGGTCGTACTACCGATACTACTCGTGGCCCGGCTGTTACGCCCAAATTCAAACTCCTTGGCACCAGTTATTACAAGGGACAACCGGAGTTGTCGCTGGCCCTGATTGACGAGCCGGGCAAAGGATTGCACTGGTTCAGGCAATCCAGTAAGCTAGGCCATCTGCTTATTGAGCAGGTAAAGGACGGTATTGTTGTTTTTAAAGACGGCAAAGGCACTTTCGAGCTTCAAGCAGAGCAGAAGCCGGAGTTGAGCCTTCTTGAAGG
>CAZLIO010000003.1:17602-23046 GCA_964559025.1 uncultured Pirellulales bacterium
AAACAGGTGCTTCCGGCCGAGCGGGTGTTTCCGCACGAACCACTGCTTCCAGCCGAGCACGAGGCACAGCAGGTACCAAATCTACATTACCGGCTTCAGGGAAAGCTGTTACCGGCGTTGCAGGGGCAGGAAGCGGAGTTCAAAAGACACAAAGAACTGCTGAAGAAGAAGCGAAGAGGACAGAAATCGCTGAAATGATAAAGCAGATACAAAGAAGTTTTAAGTCTGATAAGATCGGTTCAGTACCCAATGCCAAAGAAAAGGCTGAAATGGTGGAAAAACTTATGCAAGAATTGTCCGAATTACAATCTTCGAAATCTTCGCGTTTAAGTGACGCAGAGATGAAACATTTGAATAATTTAGGTAAAGAGTTAAAAAAGGTTTTGGAGCAGGCGGAAAGCACGGGTCTGGAAGAGAACAAAGATAATTAGAAGTATCGGATTAAGGGGTGATTAATGATGGCGAAACAGCGGATTTTTTGCGGGGGCACCAGTCGCGACTTGGCTCCGCCAAGAGAGCCATGGCGGGTTGGCAGATTTTTTGTTGTATCGGTAGTTTTGTTGTTATTCAGCAATTATCTGTTAGCTGCTCAGCAGGGCGTTTCTGAGGCGATGGAATTCAAGATTTTTCCTTTGAAGTACATATCTGTTGAGCAAGGCAGGAAGTATCTTATCGAGGCCGGGGTAGGGACGACGGTTTCGCCGTTTCCCGGTACGGCTGCGCTTTTGGTGACGGCCAAGCCGGACGAGCTGATCAAGGCAATGACTATTTTGAATCTGGTTGATTGCCGGGGGCAATTTGCCGTAAAGAGGGTATTCGGCGCCTCAATGGCTAAGAATCTTCCTTCCGCCGAATTGATTGCGGCAAAAGTCGGTAACATATCCATCGGGAGCTTTTTTAACCCGCCGGCCGTTAATGCCAAAGTCAGGGCAATTATGGGTATCCATAATGATGCTTTGGTCGTTGTTGCACCAGTCAGCTCAGTGGATAAAATTATTTCTGCTGCCAGGCAATTGTCGAATCCAGGTGAGCGGATAACACAGAGCGGGCCGGATGCCCTAACTAATTTGAAACCCTCTGAATTAGCCATGCCGGATGTGATGGGACCCCGTTCTACAGCCCCTGCCTTTTTGCTTGGCAAAAGCGAAGCAGCAGGGGACGAAGTAAGAACCCAGCCAAACAGCGTTGCAGCAGTACCGGAGCAAGAGCAAAAGGTACTGGAACAAAAGGCATCTGCACCTCAGCCGTCTGCTGTTAGCCGGCCGTATGAAACGAAACCGATTCCCAACGGGGATGATGTTCTTCAGCTGGCTTTGCCCGAGACGCTTGATATAACGGATTTTTTGGGCTTTGTAGGTGAGCATTTACATCTGACCTACCTGTACGACTCAACCAAGGTCAAAGGCGATATTACTCTCAGGCCTCATGGCAGGCTTCGGGGACCTATCAAGTTAAAGGATCTGTATCCTCTGCTTGAACAGGTGATGCAGTTCTATGGTTTTGCGATGACGCGCAGGGGCGATCTGGTAAGTATAGTGCCCGCAGCAGAAGCTCAAAATATTGACCCTGATTTGTACCCTGACGCGAAGGATATTGAGATGGGGGATGCAGTTATAATGCGTTTCTTTAAGCTGCAGCATATAGATACAACCAACGCAAAGAATCTTCTGGATGGGATGAGACTCGTCACCGAGGTCAGGCCGATACCCGAAACACAAACACTCATTGTTACTGCATTTGCCTACCGTATGCCGCGTATAGAGGCACTTCTGGAGCTCGTGGATAAGCCCGGAGAACCGAGAAAATTCAGGTTCAGGCAGTTGCAGTACACGATGGCAGAGACGCTTACTCCGAAAATCCAGACTCTTGCCGAGCAATTAGGCACTATATCCGTTACTATAGCCGCAGCAAAGCCGGCGGCACCGACAACCATATCAAGCGCTCGCAAGCCGGGCGAAACAACGGCCCAATATCAGCTCCGACTTCGCCAGGAAGCTCAAGCCCGGGCCCGAAGGACGTCCACGCACACGCCCACTACGACACCGGCGGAGCCGGGCAAACCCACCGTATATCTCGAAGCCGACGAAAGAACAAACCGCGTTTTGATGATAGGCATTGATGAGCAATTAAATGCTGTCGAGGAGCTAATAGATACGCTTGATGTGGCACAGCAGGACCTGCGGACCCTGAAATTATACAAAATCGAGTATGTTGATGCTGAGGAGGCAAGAAAAAAGCTGGAGGAGCTTGGTATAATTACCCCTATCCAGAGGTCAACTTATCCTTATTCTTCTACTTCGCGAATTACCGGTGATGCTCAACCGACGACTCCAACGACCAGAACCCCAACAACAACGAGGACCCCAATAACAAGAAGAAGGGCCCCAATGTACGGCGAAGAACGCGAGCCCCTTGTGGGTGAGCCGCAGGTGGTGGTAGTTGAGCCGACAAATTCGCTTCTGGTTAATGCAACCGCTGAGCAGCACGTCCAGATAGCAACGATTATCAGTTACGTGGACAGCGAAACGGACGTAGAGGAGATACCTTATAAGGTTTACCAGCTCGAAAACCAGTCGCCGGAATATTTGGCAACGATTCTGGAGCCACTTGTTCAAGAGACTGTTCTGGACAAAGAAGGCAAGATTCAAGAGGTCATTAAAAAACAGGATGAACAAGTAACTATAGTTCCTGACCCGAATACCTTTTCACTGATTGTCTATGCGAGTAAAAAGAACCAGGATTGGATAGCGAGCCTGATAGAGAAATTAGACCAGAGAAGGCCGCAGGTCCTTATAGATGTAACACTGGTCCAGGTCTCGAAGAGCGATGCCTTTGATTATGACCTTAATTTAATCCAGAGCTTTCCGGATTTAGTCAGCACATCAGGTCTGACCGGTGCTATTTTGCCGGGTATTGAAGCAGGAGCCTCTAATTTAGTCTCGTCGCTTTTAGAAAGTGGCAGAAACCGCTTTATCGATTTTCAATCTAACCGCGGTATCGGGACCGGCTTTTATGGCGATAGACACATTAACGCTTTGTTGACTGCTATGCAGCAGAAGGATTACGGCAGAATTCTGGCCAAACCCAAAATCCTTGTTAATGATAATGAACCAGGCACGATTAGCACAACAGATACCACCTATGTTACAAAGCAAACCGGCACTATTATTCAGGGTGCAACGGCAGGTACTGTGCAGACAGCAGTCGATTATGAAGGATACCCGGCGGGCATTACACTTAATATTACACCACATATCAGCCGAGGCGATTGGCTTCGTCTCGACATTGGTTTGACACGGTCAGACTTTGGAACAATCACCGGCGAAAAACCGCCGGATACAACAGAAAGTAATATTGATACAACTGTTACCGTTCCCGATGGCAGCACTATAATTTTAGGTGGCCTGTTGAAGCTAAACCAGAGTAAAGGCGGAACAAAGGTGCCCTTGCTCGGCGATATTCCTCTTATCGGCGGATTATTCAGAAGCACGAGCAACAGCGACCTGCAAAGACATTTGTATGTGTTCGTAAAGGCCGAGATTATAAGGCCTGATAGTGAGGGCTTTGTGGGGACTGATTTGACACGGATATCCGATAGAAACAGAAAAGCGTTTGAAGAGTATGAAATAGAATTTCAGGATTATCATGATTGGCCTGGTATCAAGCCAAAAGCAATGAAACCGTTCAAGGTACTTGAAGCACAATAATACAGAAGGCAGAGGACAGAGGTCAGAAGTCGGAATAATGAAAGAGCTACTTATACAAGCTGCTAAGCGTACCGGTCTGGTTGACGCCGAGCAATTGGCCAAATTTCTGGAGGAAAACAGCGGCCAGGGGCGGCTCGATGAAGCCCTGCTTAACTGCCCATACTTCACCGAAGATGTGGTATTGAAGCTGTTTGCAGAAGCGCTCGGGTGGGAATTTATATCTGAGGTATCGGCAAAGGCCGTGCCCCACGAATTCGTAGAGGCCGTTCCCGCCACTTATGCTCAGCACCATTTTCTTATAGGGATAAAGCCCGAAGCCGATAACGGCGAGCTTACCGTGGTTTTGTCCAAACCGTTGGATGCCAATGCCCTGGATAACGTCTCCAAGATGATGGGCCTGCCGGTCAGGGCGGCAATATCCACCCGTGCCGCCATTACCTCCGTAATAGATGTCGCCTACGAGCAGAGAACAACCGTCATCGAAGAAGTGGCCGAAGAGCTTGATTCGCAAAATCTCGACCAGCTTATCGATGAGGTTGCAAGCTCCGACGACCTTCTTGATGTCGTGAATCGGCCGCCGGTCATCAGACTGGTCAACGATATTCTCTTTAGGGCTCTGCAATTAAGGGCCAGCGATATTCACGTTCATCCTTATGAGTCAAAGATTCAGATTCGCTATCGTATTGACGGTATTTTATATGACACCCTGAGTTTGAACAAAAATGTCCTGCCATTGATTATCTCTCGTATCAAGGTTATGGCGGGTATGGACATTGCCGAGCGCCGGCTTCCGCAGGACGGCAGGTGCAGTGTTCGCTTAGGCCAGCGGGAAGTCGATTTGCGTATCAGCACCGTGCCGACCAGTTACGGCGAACGCAGTGTCCTTCGATTGCTCGACAAAAGCACGGGCCTGTTCGGATTAAACGAGCTGGGCCTGTTGGGGGATGATTTGAAAAAATTCGACTCTCTGCTCAACCGCTCTCACGGTGTGATTTTCGTGACCGGCCCGACCGGAAGCGGGAAAAGCACAACTCTTTACGCCTGCCTTAACAGGATTAACTCGGCAGAAAAAAATGTTATAACCATAGAGGACCCGATTGAGTATCAGCTCGGA
The DNA here is from genome assembly GCA_964559025.1 of uncultured Pirellulales bacterium. GTDB lineage: Bacteria > Planctomycetota > Phycisphaerae > Sedimentisphaerales > Anaerobacaceae > NIOZ-UU13. Next base: position 22,424 of record CAZLIO010000003.1, read on the forward strand.
GGAATCAGTCAGATTCAGGTTGCCAGTAAGAAAGGGATGACTTTTGCGACCTCACTTCGCCACGTGCTGCGTCAGGACCCCGATGTTATAATGGTCGGGGAAGTTCGTGACATTGAGACGGCCCGTATGGCGATACAATCTTCGCTTACCGGTCATTTGGTTTTCAGCACACTGCACACGAACGACTCGGCGGGCGCGGTGAGCCGGCTTTTGGATTTAGGAGTCGAGCCGTATTTGGTAAGCTCCTCGCTGATTGCCATAATAGCTCAGCGATTAGTGCGAAAGGTCTGCCCGGATTGCAGAAAGGTTGCCGAGCCTTCGCCCCACGAATTGAGAGAGCTTGGCCTCGGTGAGGTAACAGCCCGGAACGGCGCGGAATTCTTCGTCGGCGAAGGCTGTGATAAATGTTTTCAGACCGGTTACCGCGGGCGAACCGGTATCTATGAAATGATGCTTATTAACGAAGAAGTACGGAACCTGATATACAAAAGGGAAAGCGCCGGTACAATAAAGAAGTTTGCCCTTGATGCAGGCCTGCAGACCCTGCGGATGGACGGGGCCAGGAAGGTGCTGACAGGGATAACTACTATCTCTGAAGTCTTGAGAGTAACGCAGGCCGACGT
>CAZLIO010000003.1:23146-24970 GCA_964559025.1 uncultured Pirellulales bacterium
AAAATGCCCAGATACCATTATACAGCGATAGCAGCAAGCGGGAAAAAAGTCAAAGGCTCGATTACCGCTGAAAGCCCCTATTCGGCACGAAAACAGCTCAGGGTGCGCAGTATTCACCCTTCGTCAGTTACCCGGGTCCGCTCCAGGGCCGAAAGTAAAGCTGCATTGTTTTCAATCTTCACTAAACGCAGCAAGACCCAGATAATCGACTTTACCAAGCAAATGGCCACGCTGCTTAATTCGGGGATTAAACTGACCGAGGCGCTTTCGGTGCTCACGCTACAAACGTCCGATGTGCGGTTTCGAAACGCCATTATCGACATTCGCGACCGTGTTGTTACGGGCGAGTCATTTACCGATGCCCTGAAAGATTACAGCGATTATTTTGATGTCATATTTGTAAGTATGGTTCGTGTGGGTGAGGTTACCGGCTCTTTGGGGCTTAGCCTTTCGATGATTGCCGGCTTTATGGAAAAACGACAGCGAGTCGAGTCGAAGGTAATCACCGCAATGGTATATCCGATTGTTCTGATTTTATTTTGTATCGCTGCGATTTTGATTCTGACCACCAAGGTCATACCCACTATTGGTGAACAGATTATAAGGGCGGGACAGGAATTACCCTGGATTACCAGGCGATTGATGGATGTGGGTTATATTCTGACCAGCTGGTGGTTGTTGGTGGTTATTGCAGCAGTTTTTGGGATTGTCTATGGCTTCAGGCGGTTTCTGAAAACCGACCGGGGTGCCTATTTGCGTGACAGGTTTCTATTGTCTTTGCCGTTGTTCGGCCCTCTTATAAAGCAGCGCGTTGTCGCGCGGTTTGCTTCTACGCTTTCGACACTTCTCAATTCAGGGCTTGCAATGGCCGAGTCTCTTCGGGTTGTGGCCGAGGTTACCGGAAACAGTCTTATGAAAAGGGCCATTAAGCAGGCACGTGAGAGAATTTTGGCAGGGGCTGATATTGCTACGCCCTTGCGGGACAGCGGTGTTATCGACCCTGCTATTGCACACATGGTCGCCGTCGGCGAAAAAAGCGGCGAATTGGAAAAAATGCTGAAAAATATCAGCGACAATCTCGAGGCATCAACCGATATAGTTATTGAAAGACTAAGTGCCGCGGTGGAGCCGCTTATTATAATTATTATGGCTGCAATAGTAGGTGTGATCGCTTATGCAACGATATTGCCGATTTTGAAAATTTCAGCGGTAAAGTTTTGAGTAACTGTTTTAGGAATTTGAAAACAAATGAAAAGAAGAAAGAGAAAAACGAGGGTTCCCGCCTTGCGGGGTCCCAGAAAAGGCTTTACGATGGTCGAGCTTATGGCTGTGCTGATTATCCTCGGCTTGCTTGCTACTGTGCTCGTACGTAATTTCATGGGCCAGACTGATAAAGCCCGGGCCGTAATTACGAAGGCCAATTTAAAGATTCTTCATTCCGCGATTAGTCAATTCAAGATGGAAACCGGACGGTTCCCAACCGAAGATGAAGGTCTTATAGCTCTTATTGAGCAGCCCAGTGATGTTGAAACCTGGGATCCCGGCGGTTATCTGGAAAGTACGGAGATACCTAAAGACGGCTGGGGAAACGAATTTATCTTTGAGCTTTATCCCGAGAGCGGAAAGCAATTCGTAATCAGGAGCAGCGGTCCAGATGGTGAAGAGGGCACAGAGGATGACTTGCTCAGCACAGATGCATACTGAGCTGGATGCTTCGGCCTTCGCTGAAGCTACGGCGGAAAAGCGATACCGGATACTCGATACTCGCAGGACGAAGGACGAGAATCGAGCATCGACCCGCCAACGGCGGGTTTTAATCGGAAC
>CAZLIO010000003.1:24980-31171 GCA_964559025.1 uncultured Pirellulales bacterium
CGAGTACGCGGTTTTACGTTAACCGAGCTGTTGGTGGTGATTGTGGTGGTTTCGATGTTTGTGCTTTTGGCACAGGTGCATCTTTTCGGATTGCTCAGAAAGAGTACATTCAGGGCGCAGATCCAGGAGCTTGTCTCGACCATGCAAATGGCCGCCAGTGCCGCGGCCCAGAGCGATAGAAGATATGAGGTTATTATTGATATACCGGAGCAGAGATATATGCTTCGCCAGATTACTAACCCTGACCTCTCGCAGGTTCTGGAAGAGGAGGTTATTGTCGAGGATAGCTTTAGCGCTGGCTGCCGCGTAGTGTATGTCCGGTTCGATGACGGGGACTTCACCAGTGAGGACAGAGCGAAGTTCAGGGCGGGGCATTCAGGCTGGGCATACGGCGGGAAAATCGTCCTGCTCGATGAAAAAGAGCAGCCGCATTCGATTGTTGTAAGCCGGCTCAACAGGATGATTACGTTAGAGCAAGGTGATGTCGAACTTTTGTGGCCAAAAACTAAAGATGATGTGCCGTTCTAAAAAAATAGCAAGTGGGGTGGGCTTACTACTCTGCGAAGTAGCTTCGCTACTTGGCACGAGTTAGCCCACCAAACAGAAGCTACCCGTATCATCTCGGAGGGGCAAGCCCCACCCTACTAAATGATATGAGATACGCAATGCACCATAACAAAAAGACAGCTTTTAGTCTGCTGGAGGTTTTAACTGCTTTGGCTATACTTGCGCTTATCAGCTCAAGCGTACTGGTTGTCATAAACCGCAGTGTGGCCTCAGCGGCGGATTCCGCCCTGCGGATACAGGCCTTTGAAGTTGCCCGCGAGAATATGGAAAAGCTCCTTGCTTCGACTTCACTCGAAGAGGGCGTTGAGTATGGCGAAAGTAACAAATATCCCGAGATTTCATGGACAACTATTGTCGAGACATTTTACGAGCCGATATCGTCGCGAATGTGGGTCAGGGGGATTTGCTCGGCTGAATATAGGGATACGGAAGGGCAGGAGCAAACGGTTGAGCTAACACACTGGCTGACCGGCTTAACAAAAGAGCAGCTTCTTGAAGTTACGGCTCGAGAGGATGAGGAAGGGCAGTTGACCGATCAGCTCATCGGAACAATCGAAGGAGCTGCCGAGTATGCCGGTGTCGATGTCCAGATTATCGAGGGATGGCTCGATAATGGTATGTTAACGACTAAGGATGGCTCTTTCGTCAGGATGAATCTTGATATTTATATAAGCAGCGGTGGCAATCCGAGTCCGGAGGACAAGCATCTGCAGGTGCAATCTGAAGCGGAGCTGATAAAGCTCAGAGGCAGACAAGCTAAGCCGGGCGGCCCAGAGGGTGATAAACAGGGCTGGCAGGATGAGATAGATCCAAAGACAGGCTTGACATACGGAGAGCTTGAAAATATGGATGTCTCCGAGGTTTGGGAATTATTAAAGAATCGACGGCGATAGGAGTTTTGAATGCGATGAAGTCGGTCGGGGCCAAACATGATATAAAAAAAGCTTTTGGAACATCCGGAACGCCATCAGGTTTTTCGTTGGCTGAGGTTCTTGCGGCCATGATGATAGGCGCGATGGTTTTGGTCGCTGTGCTTGCCATTTATGGCCGCGCTGAACGTTCGGCTGCTGCGGTAACACGCAAACTTGACAGATTGCGCCTGCCTTCTGAGGTCCTGCAGCGAATCGCCGAGGACCTCGACGGCATAATTTCGACCGGCTCAAGTACGAAAATCACTGTTGAGAATAAATTCAAAAACGGTTTCCGCATCGCCAGGCTTACTATTACAAGAACCATGACCGACACCCGGAATAACGAACAGATATTAGAAAAAATTATTTGGCAGAGTAACTACGACTATGAGAGTGATTTTGGCGGCCTGATTCTATACCGAAGTCATAGTGGCATCGAGCTGGAAGATAAGCTGCTCGATAAGAACAAGGAAGATTGGGAGAGAGAGCTTTTTGTGCCGATTTGCACCGGCATTACTTTTTTCGAGATAAGGGTCCCGAGGGGCAAAACTTTTGTGGATAGATGGGCGGCCAGCACACTGCCTCCCGGTATTGAGGTGGCTATTTCTTTTGCTGAGCCTTTTAAAAAAGTGGACGGTACGCTGGACGTGCCGGATGAAGAAAAAATCACGCGAACGATAGCTATCGACAGGACCAGAAAAATCAGCTTCGCAGTCGAGAAAAAAGAATTTGACGAACACGAGCTAAAAGAGGAAGAAAGCGTGCCCTTTTCCGGCGGCAGGGAATTACCCACAGATGCCCCGAAGAAAACCGAAGAAGTTAAACGATGAACAAAAGTCTGAAAAACCGGAATAATTCTCGAAGCCGCCAAGGCATTGTGCTGCTGGTAACGCTGGTGCTGTTGGTTGTGCTCTCGACGCTGGGTTATACTTTAAGCACTCGTGTTGCGGCCCAGCGTCACCGCGACCAGTATATCATAGACTACAGCAGCGCTCGTTATGGTTGTGACTCAGCGGTAAAGTATGCCCTTGCCACGTTGGAGGATATTGACCCGCAGCTGATTAGCCGGCCGAATGAACCGGATTTTTCTGACTTGTTTTGTCTTGGCGAGGTAGAGTATCAGGGAATTTTGGAGCAGTGGAGCATCGAAAATCATATGACAACATTTAACAACGGCGAGAGTTTTAATGATATGATTGGTATCACCGGCGTTAATGAGCTTGATGATATCGGCTCCGATAAATTTGGGATTGACGGTTTTGATGGCTATGGCTCTCTGACGATTTCGGGGCCGTATGGTCCGCCCTGGCCTTTTGTGACCGAGCCGGTTGAGTTCGAGGTCGGCTCTGCCAAAGTTCGAATTGAGATTGAAGATGAGAATGCAAAATACCCTCTTGGCTGGGCACTGCTGAATGACGGGAAAGTAAAGCGCGAAGCTGAGGCGGGATTCGAAACTTTCTGCGAAATGACGGGACTCGACGCCGAACAGATTGATGCACTTAAAAACGAGCTGAATGACATAGGCCAAATAAAAATGTTCGCAGTTGAGTTTAAGCCGACAACGAGAACTGAAAGAACGCTGATAAAAACAGCCGCCGGCAGAAGCAGCACCAGCAAAAGCACCGGCAAGAGCAGCACCAGTAAAACTCCACGAACAAAGGTAACCCGAAAAATTGTTCAAGTTGATGAGCAGATTTCCGAACAGACCACACATTTTGCAGAGCTTTTTCACAGTTCGCTGATTGATACCGAAGCCCTTGCCGTACCGACTATAGTTAGCTCAAGCAGAAAAGAATCGCCTCTGAAATATATGGGAATGTGGGGCTCGATGAAGGTTAATATAAATACGGCCCCTCGCCATGTATTGGAGGCGGCCTTTATTTTCGGCGGCGACGAAGTCAAAATCGCTGAAGAAATTATTCAACAAAGACGCATAGAGCCTTTTGCCGATATACAGGATTTGAAGACAAAGCTGTTCAGGTATTCTGATTCGATAGGCAGGTGCGAAAATTATATCACAGCTGTCAGCAGGTTTTTCACGATAAAAGTAACTGCTGTAAGCGGAGTGGCAAAGGCGTCATCCGTGATAGCGATAACTAAAGATGGTGCAAAAGTAAAACGAATTGCCGTAATCAACGGCTAAACCGTTGCTCGTCCCCCGTGACACGTGAACCGGGCGACGAGCAGCGAATTAGGAGTTTGCCGGTAGTGGAATCTCAGAACTACTTGGGAATTTACATAAGCAGGGACACAGCGACGGTGGTTTCTCTGGCGCTGATAGGCAGGCACGAAAAGCTTTTGGGCTGTTTTAGTGTCTCTGTTGAAGAGCAGGAGCAGGCAAAGCTGCAGGTCTTGGCAGGCCTTATTGCCCGTGGTTGTGCCGAGAGAAATTTGGAATTTTCCGAGGTCTCGGCGGCCCTGGATTGTGCAATGTTTATGCAGCATAATCTGCACAGCGAGTTTACTGACCCGAAACAAATCGCTGTAACCGTGAAGTCTGACACGGAAGAGGCCCTTGCGACGGATATTGCCGACGTTGCGTTAGCTTTCGAGATAACTTTAGCCGGCCAGGCCGGCTCGGAAATAACCGTTTTTACTGCACAGCGAAAAATATTATCGGAGGTCCTTCTTTCTTTGCAGCAGTATAATCTTGACCCCGTAACCATAGAGCCGGATGTTAATTGTTTGTCGAGACTTATTGCCGCCAAAGCATCCTCGGCCCAGGCCCGGCAGCCCGGGACCTTGTTTGGCATACTTTCGGGCCGCAACGGTTATTTGATTGCTCCGCCCGTGTCCACCGGTGCCGGCACGCAGAAGGCATCCAAAACTCGAACGTTTCTTGTCGGCCCGACACAGGATAGAGGCGCCCTGCTCACAAGAGAAGTGCTTGTAACCGCTGCTCTGGTTGGAGGTGGCGAGCCGATAAATTGCCTTAAAGTCTTCGACTCCGCCGGCACAGTTGACCATCAGCAGCTTAGCGAAAAGCTGAGCCACGATAAAATCGAGGGAGTTGATTGGCTTGCGGCCGAGGCTGAATCGCGAACTACAGCCGATTGTGCCGATACGGTTGATTTTGCGATTGCATACGGGGCGGCACTGGCTCATTCGGAAAAGGGACAACGCGTAGATTTCCGTGACGATTTTAGCCCCTTTCAGGGCAAAAAAATTAAAATGCAAAAGGCGCTGAAGTTCGCGGCGATATCCGTTACAGGTCTTTTAATATTCGTCGGCCTGTATTTTCAAACACAGCTATTCACAATAAACAACTATCGAAGGGCGTTAAGCGATAAATTCGCGAAAGACTACTCGGCTGTTATGTTAGGTCAGAAGTCGCCGGAGGACATAAACGCTGCCGTCAGAAAGCTCGGAAGCGAATTAAGGCGCATCAGGGACGCAAAGAAGGGCCTGATAACTAGGGAAGGTGAAAAATCTATATCGTCAAAACTGACGTTGGTGCTCACAGCCTTTAACAAGTGTGCCGCCCAGACGAGCTTGGATATAAAGACTATCTCCATTACAGCCAGGGACATTATTATAACAGGCGATACCTCCAGTCGGCCAAACACGCTAAAATTTTACAATACGGTTAAGAATAACGGCCTGGAGATTTCGCGAGATTTCTATGAATTAAAAGGCGCACGCGACAGTTTCAGTATAACGGTTGTGCCGAAGTGAGCTAAAGTGAGCTAAAGTGCCTAAAGTGAGCTAAAGTTAAAAAAAAACAAATAACTTTAGGCACTTTACATGAGAGGAAGACGTTTTATGAAGGACATATACAAGAATCCGATTTTGTATTACATAGTTACCCCTGTCATAGTTGTCCTATGGCCGTTATTTGTCTGGGCGATATACTTGCCCGCTGCGGAAAAAGACGTGATAGACCAGCAGGCCCAGTATAGGAAAGCCGAAGCGGCAATGATGGAGATTTTAACTCTTGACCCGGACCGGCGGGAGCTTGTGGATTCGAATAACGTCGGTGCTGAATTTACCTACGCTGGTGCAGTTGACAATGTTGCTCGCGCGTGTGGAATAATTCCGAGTAAATACAAGCTCAGTTCAGGAACACCTCAAACCAGCAGCGGCCAGAAAAGCCAAAGTGCTAGCGTGAATCTAAAGCAGATTGATATAAAGAAATTTGCTGAATTTCTCGATAAGATTCAGTTTCGCTGGGCGAACTTGCAGTGCAGCCGCGTCAAACTTACCAAAAAGCCGGGCATGCCCGATATGTGGGATGTGGACTTAGAATTCAAGTATTACTTTTAACAGCCGCCAATTTTTAAAAAGTTGGTTAGCCCTCGCGGGCACGATAAATCCTAAATCCTAATCTCTAATCTCTAAATCCTGAACAAATTCGAATGCGGATACGCACGCTTCTCCGCAAGGAGTCCCAAGGACTGACAGGCGTGACCGAATGTTCAAAATCAAAAAAAACAGGATTTTGTAAATTAGCCTGTTACAAATGAAGTTGTGCGCAAAACGGTCACAAAATAGTGATGTGAGCATAAATATACTATTCTTTTATAGTGATAGCATATAGATGATTCGAAGTTGATAAACCAAGGGGTGCTTCAAACGACATGCCAAATCGATTTTTATTTGGCGTGGCGTTTGATCGACCCGGCAGCAGAGGCAAAGCTTTTTGTTTTCAGAGCAAGCAATCTCCATCCCTCGAAAGAGGGTGGGCAGGGAGATTGCGGTCGTGCGAATCAGACA
>CAZLIO010000004.1:0-16032 GCA_964559025.1 uncultured Pirellulales bacterium
AAAGCGTTGGCAACGTTCAGATACCACAGGAAGCATTTATGACAATTCTCGATACAAGCGAATAGCAAGCTGTCCCTGCTGAAAATTTCGTCCTTGTTTATTCACAAGGGTTTACGTACAATCGCCAACTCTCGAAAAACTACCAGAAATGATACCATAATCAGGAAGAGTTGTTCAAGATGAACATCTGCAAAGTGCTATTTCTTCTATTTCGTGGCTTGTTTGTCAGCCGAAGCGATTTGATCTTGGAAAATCCGGCTCTTCGCCAGCAACTGACTATTCAGCAGCGAACAATCAAACGACCCAAACTCAAGAACAAGGACAGGATATTTTGGTCTTGGATTTCTCAGATATGGCCTGACTGGCAATCTAATCTGATCATTGAGAAACCAGAAAAGGATAGAGTCGTTTCCATTCCCAAGGTTAGTGGCCTGCATCATCTCTATAAGCGAGCTGCGTAAATAGCTATCTGCTCATTTCAAATCTCCGGTAGCACCGGGAAATAGCTAATGTCATCGCATACAGCACAAAAACCGATGATTCTACGCAGCCAGACAGCCAAATCTCATTGCTCAAATAAATAATTCTTGTCATACAACACTATAAACTTCTCAAAGAACGCTACGCAATCCTCGCTTTACCTGCCCGGATGTAATTTTCGGCAGGCACAGGCCACGTCCAACAGGATTCGCTCGATCTGAGGAGCCAATGAAGAGAAAAGGCGATCCTGGATCATCTCCACGACATCATATTTTTTATAGCCTTTGCATTCATCATCATGCTTATCCTTGATGACGATATCCTTTCCGTCGCCTCCACTTAGACTATCCTTACCTTGGCCACCAAGGAGCACATCATCGCCGTCGCCACCGCTGATCGTATCGCAGTTCGACTGGCCGTACGGAACAGTGATGCAACCGTCATCGTCATCGGTCCATGTGTGTGAGTGCCATCTGTATCGGGAATGGTCGAGTAAGAAGTCAAAGTCCTTAGTCAAGTCCTGGAGCTTGAACTTGGGCTTGCCGAGCACGAGTCTCTGGCCAGGGTCATCCGCAGCAAAGACCACCACGATTGCTGCACTGTCGCCGAGCAGGATATCATCGCCCTCGTTGCCGGTCAACCAGTCATTTCCTTCGGTCACCACGACGCTATGATCCTTGCCATGGGGATAATCGTAGGCTTTCTTGAAGTAGCTGTCAAAGAAGTCCTCGTCTACCTTGTGCCAGTGGCCGTGGTGTTGCCGATTTTCCAGCTCATTCTCCAGGTCCTTGAGCAGATCTTTGACATCTTTCTCAAGATCTTTTAGCTCCTTCTTGTCCTCGGGCGTATCGACCACCACGGGCATGACAATGACGCCAACGTCACCGATGACCAGGTCGTCGCCGGAGCCACCACCTATCGTATCATTGCCCGCACACAGATGGTATTCAGGGTCATACACAATCAGGTCGAGGTCTTTCTTTTGAGGCAGGCGGTACTTGAATCCGACGTGGACGTGTTGGGCGGCCAGATGGTCCTTCAAGTCATCCTTCCTGAGTTTCTGCTGATCTTTCAGAGCCTCTTTAGTAACACTGTGGTCATCTATGTCATCGTCCTCATAGCCGTACCCTGGCACAACCGATGAGATGAGAACACCGTCATCACCAATGATGGTATCGTGGCCGGCATCGCCTTCAATCAGGTCGTTGCCGATTGCCAAGTCATGGAGGTCCACGTCGATGATGTCGTCCTTCTTGGGCTTTTTCCGACAGGGGTTGTGAGCAATAGCATCGGCTACCAGGACCTCCAGCACGCCCAGATGTGCCTCCTGCGTGAGATAGGCGAAGTCCAGGACGACATGTTCGAGATCTCGCAGGAAGTTGTGGTACTCCAGTGCGGCCTCGGTGAAGTCTTCGGCCTCGACCGGCAATCCGGACATGAACGGCACGAGGAACAGCCCATCGTCGCCAAGGATTGTGTCATCGCCATCGCCACCGGTGATCACATCGCCGGCAAGGCGGATGTCGTGCAAGTGATCTACGTCGCCAACGATATGTTCAGCCAAGTCGTAATCCAGGGCGAGGTAGTGCAGTATGTGCAGCAGGGCCGCCAGCTCACTCTTGACATCGGCTGTGGCTTCCTCGATTTCTGAGAGATCCGTGAACAGCGGCGCCGATACAGTGAGAGTATCCCCGATGATCAGGTCGTCGCCAGAGCCACCGCCAATAGTGTCGTTGCCCGGAAGCATGTCCACATGGTGCACGATATCAGGCACAATGGCGACAAACGGCACGATGGCCGCGCCGTCGGTGCGAGTCAGAGCGTCATCAGCGGCTGTCTGGCTGAAGCTCTCCACGACACCGGGCAGCAAGGTCAAATCGGGCGATGTGAGATCGAACTCACCAGGCCTCAGTGTCACCGGCGACACGATGACCGCCCCGCCAAATGGAAGCACAACTGGAATATCCGCACCATCAGTCATGCCGATAAGGCGAATCGTGTTGACGATTTGCGGGATGTCGGTCTCGAACGGCACGACATTGTTGGCTGTATCGCCAATGAGAAGGTCATCGTCGCCGTCACCATCGAGGGTATCATCGCCGCGCTGGCCGAACAGTACATCCTCACCGGCCCCGCCATGGAGCATATCGTCATTGGCGTCGACAATATCAATCAGAAGCACGTCTGTGTCCCAGGCTCCGGAGTCGTCGTTGAGCAGCCAGTCCCCACCGGGCAGGTAAACGCCCGCCAGTATGACGAGATCCGCAGAGAGAATCTTCTTGGCCAGCTCCGAATCATGGACACGTAGCGGCGTCACATCCATGTGGACCAGCCCCGTGATGATACCCACCTCTTCCAACAGCACGTCACGGTGCCACGATTTGTTCTCATTGATTCGTGGCAATCCGTCCTCGTTGAACGCACGCTCGATGCAGCCTACGTCTGCGATGAGGATGTCGTTGCCCTGCGCTCCAGCGATGGTGTCGTTGCCCAGTTCACCGAAGAGCTCGTCATCGTCGGTCCCACCGTCAATCACATCGTCGCCGCGTTGGCCGTGAATGATGTCTTGGCCGGCATCGCCGAAGATGGTGTCATTGCCACTGATCAAATCAATGTCGTCAAAGCGCTGAATCTCACGTATCACATCCTCGAACGGAGGCAGGTATGTCTGCCAGCTCTCTGGACCGAGAACCGTCCGGGTGATCAGACCGTTGTCACCCAGAATCGCATCGGCGTCATCACCTGTCGTTACGCCACCATCGGTGATCGTCAGGCCGCTCCCGTTTTTGATAATGGTGATATCGTCGCCCCCGTCAATCACATCGTCTCCGTCGGCACCGAACGGCACGTTGTGGCCGCCAGTTATGTCATCTTGGCCCGCGCCGCCGAACAGGAAGTCAGCTCCCTGCTGGCCGAGGATGAAGTCGTCGCCGCCGTCGCCGTGAATGATGTCGTTACCGCCGCCGTCGTCCTCGCCCGTGAAGATGGACAGGAAGTTCTGATTGGGCGGCAAGTTCACCACATCAAGCAGGCCGTGGTCACCGATTAGCACATCATGAGCCGCGCCACCGTGGATTTCGTCACTGGCGGTGCCGCCAAACACCACATCCTCGCCCCCTCCCGTGGAGATCGTGTCCCGACCGCCCAAGGTGGGGGCGAGAGTCTGGATCATTGCCGGCCGGGTGCTGTCAGCGGCGTCAAAATCGATCTGACCGTTGTCACCAAGGATCAGGTCGTTGCCGTCCCCGGAACTTACATTGTCACTTCCCACCCCTGCCAGTACCAGATTATCGCCGTTGCCGCCATCAATCACGTCGTCATCGCCGGTCGTGGCAACGCTGTCCGTGGTCCGCAGACTGGTGGCCACGCCATTGTTATAGACAAGCTCGCCATTATCGCCGATTATATAATCATCGCCGGAACCGGCGGTAAGAGTGTCAGCGCCAAAACCTCCGAACACCCTATTTTTACCGACGCCGGTTTCAATAGAGTCATCACCGCCTGTATCTTGCTGGTCGGTCTTAAGAGAAACAAGATTTGCAACGGATTTTTCCGTTATTTGACCGCCGTCATACACCGGGAAAGAAAGATCACCGTAAAGAACCTGACCGTAGTCACCAAAAACGATCATGTCAGCGGTCCATGCCGCCGGATCGCTATTATTGACGGTATCGTTGCCTGCCTCACCGTGGATAATAAGAACACCGTCATCACCTGTGCCGTCATCCGCTACTGTAACACTGTCGTCTCCGGCGTTGAGCCATATTGAGGTGACAGATCCGGCAACAGCACTTTCAATGGTAACCGTATCATTATCAGTGCCGGTCCATATATTAATACCGCCTCTGAACGAACCGGTTGTCTCGTAAGTGATCTGTCCGACGGACAGGCCTGAAATAGACTCACGGGTTATGACGACGCCTGAATCAGGGTCAGAATCATTATAGTCACTGATATTAAGGGCATGATCGCCGGCTCCGGCAACAATATTCAGATCACCAGCGATAGCGTCCAGGCTGCCGTTTGCAAGACTATCGGTATCAGAAGTGATGTTGAATACCTCGTTGCCGTCATTACCTTGGATTGTTGTTACAGCTGAAGTGCCTTGGACATTGACAGAATCACTGCCGCTGCCCAGAGCGATATTGAGCTGCTCCAGGTTGAAGTACGCAACACCCTCAGCCATGTCAAGACCAGCCAGATGATCCTGGGTCAGAACCATTATGTTGTCGGTAGTATCACCGGTGTCGTCAATATTAAGAACATCGTTACCGGAACCGGAATCAACGGTCACCAGATCAAGGACAGCATTAACCACACCACCGCTGCCAGGTGCGTTACTGCCGATGTTAACAACGTCAACGCCGCCGAATGTCTCAACGATGGTTGGCGATCCTGCATTGACACCGGCCAGGTTGACAATATCGTCGTCATCCGCTGATGAAATAACAATTGAATTGCCGGAAACACTACCATATACAGAGATGGTAGAGCCTGCAGCATCGTCATTGCCGTAATCACCATGAATTTCCACAGCACCAGACGCTGTTACCGTGGCGCCCTGCTCGATGATCACATTATCTCCGGCTTGGAGGATCACATTCGTCTCGGAGCCCAAAAACGCATTGCCTGCCAACTTGAGGTCGTCACCAGCGCCGGGACTCTCTCCCGCTGTCAGGACGATATCGGCACTCTTCGATATTATTGTATAGTTGACTGTTAAAGGACTATGGGTGGTAATTTCGACGTGCCCTTCGGCGTCAATCCCGAAATCGCCTTCTCCAACTTTATCGATAAAGAGTTCCCCGTTATTTTCAATCCAGATGGCACCGTTCAGAGACCAACCCTGAAGTGTGCCGACCGATGTTTTCAGATGTTTGTCATCGGCTCCGATATCTGAAGAGGCGTAAAGGCGTGTGGAACCGGAAAGAACATTATCTTCACCTTCAACCGGATTTCCGTTTAAAATTCGTCCCGCCAGGGCGGCAATAAACGCGGTCCGTTCCTCATCCGTTGAAATCTGATTCAGATACAAGGGACCGATGGGTTCAACAATGTAGGCATTTAAGGCACTGGTTGCCGACAGCGCGCCATCGCCCGAATAGGCGGTATCCACATCCAAATCATTACCGCTCTCACCGATGCCGCCCATCAGGGCGTTCAGGATGATGCTATTTCCCGCCACATCAACTTCGAGATCATCCAATTCAACTTCATCCAGGATCGAAATCGGTGAGGTCAGGGACACATCGCCGTTTGTGGAAATGACCTGCCCGACCTTGAGGTCGCCCGCTGTTTCCGCGACAAAGATGTCCCTTCCGGCTGTGGCTTTGATAAAACCTTCCGCGTCCAGGTCGATATCAAAGAAATCATCCTGGGTCCCGATGGCGTCACCTGCTTCCAGGTCAAGGGTCAGCCCCTTGATATTCCATTGATCACTTCCTATCCCATCATAAATGGAGCTCTCGGAGCCAAGAGCCATATGGCCGGATTCGGAGTAAACCGTGTCAATATTCAGATCCCCTGCCGTCTCATAGAGGTATATGCCGAGCCTGGCGCGGGCGGTGAGGGCCCCCGCATCATCCAGATCGATGTTCAGGGCACTCTCTTCGGTTCCGATGGTCTCACCGGCCGCCTCGACGATCAGTCCGCTGCCGGAGATATTGGCCCAGTCACCGGTGGCAACATTATAGATTCCCTCGCCCCCCTTGATGCGGATAATATTGCCACCGGTGATCTGATCGATATTGATATCCTGCTCACCACCCAGGTAGACATGGTCCCTGGCGTTTATTATAATCGCGTCAGCAACTTCAATATCGATATCTTCACGCAGCTCCACCTTTATGGTCGCTGCTGCTTGGGTGTTGTCGCTAGGATCAATAACATTATCCTCCGCGTCAAAAAAAGTCAGATCATCACGGTCCGCGGCCGCCAGATCGATTTTTTCCTCCTCAGTAAGCTCCTGACTGAGATCTATGGTCCTGGAGCTCTCAGTTATACCAACCCCTCCATTCAGGACATCCACAAATATCCTCTGTCCTATGATGTTGGGCTCTTCGATCCGTGTTTCGGTATCTACTTTACGCCTCAGAATGCCGCCGCTCATGGAATTGGTAAGCTCGTCTTCGGTCCAGGCACAACTTGCTCTAAGCTCTTCATATTCCTCTGGATCCTCATCAACAAAGGAATAGGCATAATCAGTATCATGCTCATCACCCATCCCGCCGTAAACCCCATGCAGGTTGTGGTATTCATCCGTGCGCTTTTGTTCAAGGGTGGCAATGGCATCGTTTATCTGATCCTCATCCATTCCCTGCTGGGCATAATAATCCCGGTAAGAGGCCTCTTCATCCGCTGAAAGTGTTACCTGAAAATCGGGATCGTATATATCCGGATTGGCCTGCTGATTACGGTATTTCCAGTATTTATGATACTCCCGGGTCTTGATGCCTTCGTAGGCCTCGATATTCTGCTGTAAGGCGTCCCCGGCCCCGTAAACGTCGGTCAACTGCATAGCCTCCCAAAGCCCGGTCAACTCTTCAATAGCCCGGGTATCCCGGGTATCATTGGTATTGGCATCTCTCAAATCACCGTCACTCACCGTGAGATGCACATCGCCGCCTAAGGATTCGATCTGATTGAGATAGAGATCCCCGGCTGTCTCCTCCAGATAGATATGCCCCGAGGCACGGGCAGTCAGACTGTCCCCGCTGTCAACCCTGAGCGGGTTTTCTTCTTCGCCTATATCCCCAATTCCCGCCATCAGGTCCATGTGATTACCGCTAACAACCACCGTGTTATCCGTGGTGCGGATATTTCCGTCCGCGACCAGGCCGATGTTTCCATCCCCTGTGGTCATCTGCCCGATGATCATGTCACCCGTCATTTCGGTGAGAAGGATATCCCCTGTCTCGGTCGTAGCATCGATAATTCCGTCCGCTTCCAGATCCATCAGGATCCGGGCTTCGATCACTTCGCCCTGATCGTCGGTCATGATCCCGATACCTTCCTTGGCAGACAGTGTAACAGCGTCTCCCTGCAGGAGGGCCGTGTCGGAGATCTGGGCAATAACGCCGGCACTGGTGACGGTGATGTTTGTGTCCCCTTTCTTATTCACAATGGCGCCGCCGATCAGGACATCTGCATTGGAATCCACTGTGACCGTGCCTTCATCCTGACCAATAAACTGTATCTGGATAAGATGATCGGCCTTGATGCTGTTGTTCTCGAATTTCTTGTCCGTCCGCTGGTATACCTTTTCCAGGTGATGTTTGGTCGTGGAAAATATCCACCAGCCGTGTTTCGTGTCCCATCGACGGGTGGAGATCAGATACTCACCACCTGACTGGTAGGCCTTTGGTGTGATAATATCTTTCGGACTGGCGGGGCTTCCATCCGTATATTGCCATTCTATCAGATCGCCGTCCGGCAGAGGTATCCCGTCACCCTCAACCACACTTACATTGTCAGGTTGCTCTCCCGGATCCTTTACTAACCAATCTATTGTCCATAAGTCTTCCGTGATCCACTCCTTGGTGGTGGTGACCGACATGTCCGTTCCTGTGACGTAGACGTATCTCTGGCCGGCAAGAGGTTGATAGGTGTCTGTTCGGGGGGCATCCCCTGTTCTTTCAAAAATCGTCGTGCTAATATTCGGAATATTGACATCCCTTGTGGCTGTATCAACAATCTCAATCTTTCCTTCGATCCCGTCGCCGCCCGTATCAAGATTGTTGATGAGCAGGTCATAGTTGGTCTGATTATCGACCGTGATCTCACCGAAACCATCAACTACCTTGAGCAGGCCGCCGCCGGTGCTCATGATGTGGCCGGCCAGTCGCATGTAGCCGCCTTCAACGATCACGTTATCCAATTCGATCCGGTCTTTCTCGTAATTGTACCAGGTTTCGATGCCTGTCCCTTCATTGCTTGAAAGAAACAGAAGGTTAGGATCGCCGACATTATGATTGTTGCGGAAATCAGCAATCAGAATGTTGAGGTCGGATTCCAGGGTTACCGAACGAGCCGGTTTTCCGCTCTGGATGGTGCCGTTGATGTTCAGGTAGCGGGCGCTGATGTAGACGTTGTTGCCGACAATGATCGACGATGCGACCTGGGTTTCGATAAAGTGGCTGCTGCCGGAGCTGACACCCGGGTTCAGGGAGATGATCTTGTCGATGAGGCCTGACTTGTATGACCCGCCGGAATCAAATTCCTTGCCACCGAGTACCTGGAGGGCGTCCTCTTTGGTCGCCGCCAACCGTAAGGACTTGGCGGACACCGGGATCACGTAGTAGGTTTCCCCGTCCTCAAGTCCGCCGATGGCGGTTCCGCCGCCGCTGCCGTAGCGCACCTTCTCCGCGGCGGTAAAGCCATGGGCGGAATCAAGGGTAATGGTGTCGGTGCGGGTAACAAGCTGCGGCATCAGAAAGGAGAACCCGAAGAACCCGATGGAGATGTTTTGCCAGACCCAGTGGCCCAAATCGTAGGTCTGACGGGTGCCGATATCCTGGGCCGGCGTGACCATGGAGACCGGCGTCATCCGGTGGGTACCCTCACCTTCGCTGATGTTGATGGCCGCCCCGCCGGAGGTCTCGGCGAGCTTGATCGAGTCGATATCAACGACGATCACATAGTAAATGTTGCCGCCGATGAGTTCGTCGAGGGCCGCGTTGCCTTCGCTGCTGTAGCGGACGGCCTGGCCGGTGGAGAGCTTGTGGGCCGAACCGAAGTGCACCTGGTTGCCCAAAATGCTGCCCGCGTCAAAGGAGAGGTCGGGATCACTGCCGGCCGGGAATCCGCCCACATGGAAGAAGTGATCGCTCGTGAGCACAAAATCACGGCCCGCGTCAATCTCGACGGTCTTGGCCGTAATAGCCTCCTTGACGATGATACTGCCCTTGTTATTAAACAATCTGGCCGTGCCCAGGATATTTAATATACTTCCCTGGACTACAATATCGGGAGCCGGCATGTTTTTATCACTCGATGTGGCCGGGTTAAAAGTACTCTCCACATTGATTACCGGTTCCGCTGCAACTTCGGAAGAAATCACTTCAGTAAACGCAACCGCGCCCATGTCCTTGAAATTTCTCGTCTCTATCTGGGCATTGTTTACGACCTTTACACCGTTATAGATAATTCTTCCACCCTGGTCTCCAGGAATGATCAGATCACCGATACGCAGGTAATAGGGACTCTTGTTAATGATGTCGATCCGTGCGTCGCCGGCGCTGACCAGCCGTCCTGTACCGGATAGACTGCTGCTGATAATATTGATATCCCCAGAACTGGCCTTGATATCGGGCACATTGATATAAACCACCTGAGTGCCCAGGACAGGGATGATATTTCCCTTCTCATCCGTGTCGGTCAGCTTGAGTTCTTCAAGCTGATCCATCATCTGGATGATCTGGTTTTCATAACCCTGGACCGCCGTTGTATTGCCATAGTGCTCGATTTTAAGTTTCTCCAGCCGCGTTATCTCATTGGTCAGGTTTTGAGCCAGGTCCTCAACCGTGAAACCCACATCACCGATGGCATCACTGACGCCCTTTCCTGTGATATTTACTCCCGAGACATTGGATTGACCTGTAAGTATGTCCGTCGAAACCAGGCTAAGAACCAGGCCGTCTCCCGAAATCCTGGAGATCCTGTATTCCCCGTCATTCAGGACTGAACCGGTAACAGTGATTTTCTGACCTTCCCTGAATTCATCGTCCCGCCAGCTCCCTTCCGACCTGGTGATGGTATCGGGCCCGTTATTAACACTGGTAAAAGTCAAAGAGAGAGAGGGAGAATCTTTCATGGCATTGGTGTGGATACCGATCGTGCTCGGCGCGGGCGCTGTCATGGATACACCAGTCACGTCGTCCTCGGTAACCAACTTATTCGTTGGTGACAGATAGAGAATGTAACCATCCGCGGAAACCTCCTCTATCTCATAGGAACCATTGTTGTTTTCTGTCCCCGAGATCTGTATGACCAGCCCGTCGACAAAACGATCATCACTGAAACTGCCTGTTTCTCTTGTTATTGTGTCTCTTGTATCGAGATGTTCAAGGGTTAAGGGGTTCAGTCCAGTGCTCTGGAAAGATGAGACCTTTTCACCGGCAGCCTGAATTAACAGATCCTGAGCATCCTGCTCATCAGAGAGCTCATCGTAAACATTCAGGGAAAGAGTAAGCCCATCGGCGGAGACATTATCAATTATATAGGAGCCGTCATTATTATTCGATCCAGCGATCGTAATAATCTGGCCCGCCACAAAACCATCGCCGGAAAAACTACCCATCGAGCGGGCAATCGTATCAGATCCGCCGTCCACCCGATCAAAATCCAGAGCAAAAGCTTTCATGTCGACTTTCTCGCCCCAGGTCACGCTTACCGCAGCTCCCGTGACACCGAATTCATCCCCTTGAAGCTCATCATCTTCAACCAGAGTCAGTGTGAGAGCATTCAGTGATTCAATTCGATATATCCCGTCATTGGATGTTGTTCCTTTAACCTCGATAATCTGGCCCGCCACAAAACCGTCATCAATCCAGCTGCCAATCGAGCGGGCAATCGTATCAGATCCGCCGTCCACTTGATCAAAGTCCAGGGTCAGATCCTCTATTTCGATTCTCGCCCCCTGTGTTACGCTTACTTCAGCGGCCGTAACATTAGACTCATCGCTCTGAAGCTCATCCTCTGCGACGAGAGTCAGTGTGAGAGGACCCAATGATTCAATTCGATAAATCCCGTCATTGGATGTCGTTCCTTCAACCTCGATAATCTGGCCCGCCACAAAACCGTCATCAATCCAGCTGCCCATGGAGCGGGTGATCTTATCAGGGCCACCGTCCACTTGATCAAAATCCAGGGTCAGGTCGGTCATGGAGAAGATCTGGTCCTCTACCACCTTTATGGAAATATTCGAGACATTATCTTCCTCATAAAGAGTTTCGCCCTGATCCAGGTAGATCATGGAGCCGTCCGGGGAGATCTCGTTTATGGTGAAGAACCTGTCATTTTCACCGGCCCCGTTTACAACGATCTTCTGGTTGACAGCAAAACCGTCCTCACTAAAGCTCCCATAAGAACGCGTTATGGTTCCGCGATCGTCATCATTACCGAAATCAATGGTGGGTGTACCCCACATCTCTATGCCCTGGCTTACCTCGGCATCATTATCCTCTGCCGTATTATCCAGATGATATCCCGGATCCAGGTAGAGTGTCAGGCCATCAAGAGAAATCTCATCGATCCGGTATGATCCGTCATTGTCGTCTGTCCCCGAAATCGTGACAAACGCCCCGACTGTAAACTCGTCATCGACCCAGCTGCCGCTGTTTCGGGTAAGGGTATCGCGCTCTTCAACGTGCTGGAAGTCAAGAACCGGATTACCCTGCAGGAAAATGTCACCCTCAGCAATGAGATTTTCATCGATGATGAGGAACTGTTTGTTTTGAATGCCGGCCTCGACCGTTCCGTCGACCGTTACGGTCGTAGTCAGATCCTCCCGGTCATAGCCGCCGGTCTCCTTGAGGGAAACATCGCCTCCGCCGAACAGATTACTCAACCCGCCGGCAATATCCTCGGCCAGACCCAGATAAAGATCCTGGTAGCTCCAGTTTCCCTGGGCGTTGAGGTCGCCGACTACGGCCTTCAGGTTGACATCCTGCACACTCCCTACCCAGGCCCCTGATTCGATATTGATATTACTGTTGGCAATGATAATAGCGTCAGCCGTGGGGTTGGATGGAATGGGAAAGGCGGACTTGTTCCACAGGTCGGTTTGTGCCTTGGCATTTAATGTGCCTCCGTTGCCATCGCCATCTGCACCAGCAGTCAAGCTGATGTTACTGTCTGTCCTCAGTAAGGCACCGGCTTTGATCTTTATATTGTTGTCCGCATTGATGCTTGAGATCGCCTTACCCTGAGCATAACCGGCAGCACCATAGGCTCTGGTATTGGCTGTTGTATCAATATCAGCATCTGAATAGGCCGACAGTCTCATGTCGCCAACGCTGTTGATGTTGGCGTCGCCACCAACCGTGATCAGCGCCGTATTGGTATCGTTGCGGATAATCGATTCAGTACGTGCAACCGCGAGTGCACCACCCGAGTCGAGCTTGGCCTTGTCTCTGGCCACCACGTTATTGTATGCCTTCAACCTGGACGCACCCTGACCGCTCAGGTAAATCCTGGCGCCTTCACCGATATCCACAGTAGTGTTATTAACAATAGTTGTCTCGCTGGTACCGGCTGGGAATGAACCGACGCCACCCGAGGCTGAAATCAGGTTGTATGGCGTGGCGTCACCTACCTGTGGCAACCAGTCCTTCAGTATGCGGTTATTGGCCTGCACGTCGAGATTCAGCGCCCTTATGTAGGCATTTTCACCGATCTCCGCATCGACGGTCGCATTGACCGTGTTTGTAATGTTTGCACCGCTGGCGTCAATCGCACCACCTGAGGAACCATCGGACTGACCATTAAATGTGGCTTTATGATCGGCTATCATCCACAGGCTATCGACCTCGATGGCACGTGAAACGCTGCCTGAACCGATGGAAACCCGCGTTGTGCTTGTATTGGTGGTTGTCGAACTTGATGCGGAAACGGCAATCGCCCCGCCGACACCCGATATCGACTCGGTATGGCTGTCCTCTTCACCACAGGCAGAAATGACCAGCCCCTCACCCACAAGGCTTACATTGTCACCGATATTCGCCTCTATTCGACTATCCGATGAAGCGGTCGCGCTGCTGGCACCGATCGCTATTGCACCACCCGTCCTGCCATCGGTTTTAGCGGTATTACTGCCATTCATCAGAGACATGATGGTTGTCATGCCAGTAACCGTCAGTGTGCTGCCGCTGGCAACATAGGTTCGCAGGTCAGCGTTGGTTGTGGAAGTCGCGGCGGCACCGTTAACGCCGATCAACCCGCCGGCCGAGGCAGTCGCCTCCGTAAAAGCCCCCCGATCCGGAATCATGGAGCCATCTTCATTTACATTATGCAGCGAGAGCAGCCGGACCTGACCTGCGTTCACGGTTCCGCCGCTGATATACGTATTGATAACCGGTGTAATCCAGGCATCAGCCGAAGAAACACCAACGCCGAGTGTACCCGCTGCCATACCATAAGCTTTAACATCGGCTTTTGCACTGGACAGGGAAGTAACGCTGACGCTTCCGGCAACATCGATGACCTTGTCCGTGTTATTGATGATGTATGCCTCGATGGTCGGTGAAACCGTCGCTATGGCAATAGATCCACCCATGGCCACAGAGATAAGACCGCCAGCAACCGAGGCCGAGCCCGTCAATGCACTGGAAGTGAATGTGCCACTCGCGTGGATGTCAAGATTCCCGACGATATCAAGATCACTTTGGCTGACAAAAGCTCTGGTTTGTGTAGCAATGGTGTTGATTGCCGTTGCCCCGCCGCCGCTGATGCTAAGGCTGAAAATACCCGCGCTGACCGCTGCCGAAGCGGCCACCGATGTTGCAGTGATCGTGGCATCTTCGAAGGCTTGAATGGTCAGGTTGCCGGAGGTCGTATTCACCGTCGCAAACTTCACATAGGCCTCGACCTCATTGCTGATGTGGTTATGAGCCAGGGCAGCACCTATAGATATGGCAACCCCCACGCCGCCAAAGGCCGCCGATGCCGTAGCAGACCCGGCAAACGCCATAATCTGTGAGGTATCGTCTGCTGTCAGGTTCACGCTGCCTGCAGTGATTATTGAATTTTCTATAAATGCCTTGATGTCACTGGTAATCATGTTAATGGCAATAACGCCGGTCCCACTGACTCCCACACCTACGCCGCCCGCAGCAATCGCCACTGAAGCCGCCAACACCGCAGCCTTGATGGTTTCATCTGCAGTGGCCGTCTGTGTAAGAGCGCCCGTGGCCGTAATCGTGGAATTCTTTACATAGGCCTGCACACCCGCAGGGCTGCCTGCCAACCCGATAAAGTTGGCTGCAAACGAGGCCCCGATGGAAACGCCCACTCCCACTGCTCCGCCGGCTATTGCGGCCGTTGAAGCCGACACAATTGCCTTAATCGTTGATGTATCCGACGCCTCTATCGCCACATCACCCGTACTGACAAGGATACTGTTGTCCGACACATAGGCGTCGGTCCTGGTCAGGATGATGTTCGTCGCCGCCGCGCCGGCGCCGCTGACCGCCACCCCGACGCCGCCAATGGCAACAGCCAGGGACGCTGCTGAAGTCAGGGAGTTGATTGTCGCTCCCTCAATCGCTGCCAACTCAATCGTGCTAACCTTCTTCCACAAATCGCCGTCGGTGTAATCCTCCGCTGCCAGATTCACTGACGGTAGGTTATCGTCCGGATCCAACCGATCCGCACCTGCATACTCATAGATGTCCCCGTCGAACCGGACCCGATCCCCTCGTATCAGCTCGTTTGGAGAATCCTGCGAAGTGTAGTCAAACGCAATAGTACCATCTGCCGTTACCGTCGCATCCGCGATAAAGGCCGAAACCTCATTGCTGATCTCATTATAGGCTCCGGCAACTCCGATAGACACGGCCACACCCACGCCGCCGAATCCTGCGGCCAGGGATGCAGCACCGGTCACGGCGGTGATCCTTGACGTATCGTCCGCACTCATGGTCACACTGCCCGAGTCGATGCTCGTCAAACGGTCACCGTATTCGCTATCATTATCTATAAACGACCTGACCTTGGTCGTGATGGTGTTGATTGCACAGGCACCGGCGCCGCTGACACTCACCGCGACCCCGCCGCCCGAAGCCGCAGCAGAACCGGCCACTACCAGCGCGTCTATGGATTGATCCGAGATGGCCGTCAGGGTCACGTCACCGATTGCTTCAACGCTGGAGTTCATGATCCAGGCCTGGACCTCGACAGGTGCCGCCACAAGGTTAACCTGCTTCCAGAGATCGGTGTTGCCATAGTCCTGCATGGACAGTCTGTTACTGCCTACGGATTCCCAAAGCTCAGTCGTCTCAGGATCGAAATCGTCATAAACCGCGTTACCGAGATCAACCGTGTCATCATCATCACCGAGGTAACGATAAATGGTCGTTTCCACGCCCTTGCTGTCGTCGTAACCCGCGTTCACCTTGACCAGATCGCCCTTATTGAGCATCCGGGAGCTGTCTGCGGTGGTATAGTGATACATCGTTGCATCCGGGCCGATGTATTCATAGATATCGCCGGCCCTGACGCCCTCTTCGATCTTGACCTTCGTTCCATTTGTAAGCTCATTATCCGACTCGTCGGCCGTGGTCTTATCATGCGTAACATCAAAGTCTAATTGCCAGCCAATCAGGTTACGCGCGAAAGCAAGCCCGATGGAGACCCCGACACCCACCCCACCGCCGGCGATGGCAGCCGAACTGGAAATCACGGCTGCCGATATCGTCGGCATCGTGACCTTGAAGTTCTCACCGTCTCGCGTGACCACATAGGAGGAACCGGTGATACGGTCCGTGACCGACCATTCCTCGCCCTCGGTGCGCACAGTGACTGCCAGGGCACCGGAATTGATAATGCCCTGAGTCG
>CAZLIO010000004.1:16132-30932 GCA_964559025.1 uncultured Pirellulales bacterium
GCCCACTACTGCCGCTGCCAGGTCGTTCAGTGCGGGTGCTGCTGACAGGCTCTCGGCTGTGACAGCGACATCAACCTCACTGTCGAGAACGCTGTCCACGACAGTGGCATTGGTCTTGGTAAGGACGACATTGCTTGCTTCTGCGCCGGCGCCACTGACCGATACACCGACGCCGCCGATAGCAACAGCCAACGCTGCGGCCGCAGAGACGGCATTGATCTGGGCGTGTTCGATGGCATGGACTTCGATGTTGCCGACCGTGGAGGTTACAGTGCTGTCCATAACATAGGCCGCAACATTATTGTCGATCATATTGTGGGCCAGTGCCACACCGATAGACACGGCAACACCGGTTCCGCCGAATCCCCCTGTGATGGCGGCTGCTCCGCCATAGGCCATAATGCGGGAGGTATCATCAGCGGTTAGTATAACGCTCTTACCGGTCACATTGCTGGAACCACTGATATAGGCGTTTATGTCGGTGGCAATCAGGTTGATGGCGATCACACCGGAACCACCCACGCCAACGCCCACACCACCGGCGGCAATGGCCACAGAACCTGAAAGGATTCTGGAGGTAATCGCCTCATCAGCCGTCGCGGTCAGCTTCACATCGCCCGTGGCTGTGATTGTCGAATTTTCAACATAAGCCCTCACTTGGGCGGCATCTTTAATGGGTATGAAGCCCAGGAGCAGGTCGTATCCGATCATGTTGCCCGCAAACGCGGCACCGATAGAAACGCCGACACCGGTTCCGCCGCCGGCAACGGCCACTGCGACCGCGGCTACGGTGGCATCAATTATCGATGAGTCAGTGGCCTCGATTATAACATCACCTGCTATACCCGTGGTTGAGAGGACACTGTCTTCGACGTAGGCATTGGTTCTGGTTTGAATCGAATTCGTGGCTGCCGCACCCGCGCCACTGACCGCTACACCAGTTCCTCCGATAGCGATAGAAACGGATGCTGCGGTCGTTACAGTGGAGATACTGGAGGACTCTTTGGCAGAGATTGTGATGGCACCTGAAGTCGTGCTGACACTGTTGTCGGCCCTGGTAATGAACGATGAAATGTCATTACTTATCCCGTTGTGTGCGACGGCCACGCCGATGGCCACGGCAACGCCTGTCCCGCCGAATCCCGCAGCCAGGGTCGCTGCGCCGGTAATGGCCTTGATCGTAGAAGTATCATCTGCATTTAAGGAGATACTACCGGCCTTAATACCGTCACCGTCGCCGTCAATATAAGACCTGACATTGGCTGAGATCAGGTTCATGGCACCGACACCGGCTCCTGCGACAGAGACACCGGTTCCACCGGCCGATGCTGCCACTGAACCGGAAATCACCAGGGCTTCAATGATCTGGTTCGAAACAGCCTTAACACTGAGAATGCCGTCGGTCTTGAGACTCGAATCAAGCACATAGGCCTGGACTTCAATTGGTGATTCTTCGAGGTTCACCTGACGCCATAAGTCGGTGTTGCCGTAATCCTGCATGGTCAGTCGAGCGCTTCCCACAGATTCCCAAAGATCTGGATCACCTGCTGCTATATCAGAATTGGTATAATCCTCGGAGCCCAAATCAATCTCGACATCATTTTCGCCTATATACCTGTAGATTGTTGTTCCGGCGCCCTTGATATTATCGTCCGGGTCGTCTTCGCCGTAACCCGACTCCAGCTTAACCAGATCGCCATTATTGAGCACTGTGAAACCGTCAGCGGAGGTATATTTATAAAGATCGACATCCTCGCCCACGTATTCATAGACGTTTCCGGCACGCACACCTGATTCAATCTTGACGCGATTACCCTTTATTAGACTTTGGGGGTCATTGCCTGTGGTGTATGTGTATTCACTGGTTTCAAATATAGTTTTTTCCCAGCCTATTACATTGCCGGCCAGTGAGACACCCACAGAGATGCCAACGCCCGTGCTTCCTGCAGCGACCGCGAATGCCGTACTCACGATGATTGCCTTAATCTCAGACGTGTTGGTCGCAATAACCTCGACACTATTCGAGTGCTTAATTGTGCTGTCCTGCATATAGGCGTTTGTTTTGGTCAGGATCACATTCGAGGCTTCGGCACCGGCACCGCTGATCGCTACTCCCGTGCTGCCGAAACCGGCTGAAACTGCCGCCGCTGATGAAACCACGTTAATAACAGATGTTTCGTCGACCTTTACCGTAATATCTCCTCTCGCGTTTATTCCCTGGTCCACATTCGCGATATAGGCCGCCACATTACTTGTGATCATGTTGTGACCGAAGGAGACACCGATGGCTACGGAAACGCCGGTGTTGCCAAAGGAAACCGCGATTGACGCTGCGCCTACCAGCGCGGTTATGGTGGACGTATCTCGGGCAGTCAAGGACAGATTGACCGCCCTGATTCCGTCATCCACACCGCCACCGATGGCTACGTCACCGTCAATATACGATTTAACATCCGCACCGATCATATTCAGGGCAAGGACTCCCGAGCCTGCGACCGCAACCCCGGTCCCGCCGCTTGCAGCGAGGGCTACCGAGCCCGCAAGGATTATGGCGCCAACGGTCTGGCTGGCGCTTGACGAGAGAATTACATCGCGGTCCGCGTCGACACTGGAATCACTGATGTAAGAGTAAACCGCTGCCGGGGATGAGGTACTGTCCCACTCGTAGCCGATATAGTTAATGGCCACAGCCGCGCCAATGGAAACACCTACGCTTGTTCCGCTGCCAATGGCCGCTGAAGCGGCCAAAGCGCCTGTGACCGAAGCGATTCCGGAAGAATTGGTCGCTTCGAGACGCACATCCCGGCTGCTGTCGATGGTGCTGTTTTCAATGAATGCCTGGGTGTCTGTCAGAACGATGTTCATTCCAAACGCACCAGCTCCACTGATCGCAACAGAGGCCCCTCCAAAGGAAAAGCCCGCTGCCAAAGAAGCGGCCGCAGTCACGGCACTGATCGAGGCCTGAGATACGCTGAATTGCGTACCGTCATATTCTATGAAATAGGTCAATCCACCGCCGGTTGTCAGGGCCCAGCTTTCGCCCTCTGTCATGGTTGAGAGACGAAGCTCACCGACAAGATTAATACCTTTAGCCTCGAAATCGGCACGCAATGCTTCAAGAATGACAAGGTCAGCCGCCGCATCGATCTCGGCTTCGTTAATCGTATCATCAATTGACAGAATGCCGCTTGCCGGATTAACAAAGGTAACAACAAACAAGTCCCCGTTAAGATTTGTCACCACCAGCGTATGATCATCCTTTACAGTCGCCACATACTCAGCTGACGCTTTTGTGTTGATATCCGTCGCAAGACCATTCGTCACGTCAAGGAGGGACTCACCAGCGCCAACAACGTACATGTGATCGCTCGCGCCATCGAGCGTCACCTTCCACTGCTCGCCAGCAGCAGCGTTACCGTTCAACGACACCGTTGTCGTCTCTGTGGTCGTATCATCAATTGATATAATGCCATGTGCCGGATTAACAACGGTAACCGTAAATGAGTCCCCGGTAAGATTGGTCACCACCAGGGTATGATTACCCTCCTCAACAGCCGCGACATACTCCGTTGCCGCAGTGGCGTTGATATCCTCCGCAAGACCGTTCGCCACATCAAGAAGGGTCTCACCCGCACCAACAACGTACGTGTGATCGCTGCCATCGAGCGTCACCTTCCACTGCTCGCCTTCTTTGGCGTCACCGCTCAACGACACCATTGTCGTCGCAGTAGTGGTACAGTCAGGTCTATCCTCATCCACCTTGGCCGCGTCATCAAGATCCGCTGTAGTCCCGGAAATGCCATCATCAAACAGGTGTTTTCCCTTGGTCGTGGCTGACAAAGAGATGTCACCTGTTGCCGATGTAACGCCCTGATCCGCGTTATCGATAAAGGCCTCGACCCTGTTTTCAATCCTGTTAAATGCGAGGGAAAGCCCTATTGACACGGAAACACCGGCTTTTCCACCCACTGAGCCCGCGATTGAGGCTGCCCCGGCAATGGTCTGAATACTGGAAGAATCATCCGCGATCAGTGCGATGCTGCTCGCCTTAATGCCGCTTGCTCCATCACCATCAATAAAGGCCTTGACGTCAGTAGCGATCGTGTTCTCGGCATAGACGCCCGCGCCGCTTATGGCGATACCCGCCTTGCCGCTGCCCGCCAGGGCGACCGCACCGGCAACTATGATTGCATCGATACTCTGTGTGGCGTGTGCATCTGCCGTTAAAGCACCGTTTGACTCGATACTGGAATTTTTGATATATGCCTGGACCTCACAAGCGGATGCGCTGAGGTCGATGCGGCGCCACGCCATGGTGTCGCCGTAGTTCTGCAGGCTCAGGTCAATACCCTCAGGATCGTTGATTTCAGAGCCCACGTACTCGTAAACATCGCCCTTATGCGGTCCGTCACGGACCTTGACCGTCTTGCCCGCTATAAGCGTGGTAGGAGCATCCGCCGTTGTGAAGTCTGCGGTTTTGTCCGCTAACTCCCACCCTATGAAGTTACGTGCCACCGAAATGCCAATGGCGACGCCGACGCCGACTTGGGAGCCATACGCCACGGAAGCGGCCACGGCAGCCACGATGGCATTGACGGTTGAGGTGCTCGTCGCGTCGAGATCAACGCTGCCCACCGGGTTCATATCCGTTCCAAGGGTACTGTTGTCAATAACGGCGTTCGTGGTCGTGAGAATGATGTTCTCGGCAGCAGCTCCCCCGCCACTGAAGGCCACGCCGACCTTACCACCGGTAATACCGGCGGCCATTGATGCGGCCACGACCGTGGCGGTGATCTCGGCGTTATCAATTGCCGAAATCGTGACATCGCCACCGTGGGTGAGGAGGCTGTCCACGTCCTTGATGAATGCCTCATTCGAGCTGTCGATCCGGTTGTAGGCTACCGATACGCCAATGGAGATCCCCGCGGCAGTCCCCTTATCAAGGCTGATGCCGGCCGCCAGGGAAGCGCCGACCGCAATCGCGCGAATCGTGGCATTTGAGGTCGCCGTGAGTGCGAGCGCACCGTCGGTATCGACCCTGCCGCCATCAATGCCGGCGCGTACTGCGTTCCGGATCATGTTGACTGCGAAGGCACCGCCGATCCCAATACCCAGCCCGGTCTTGCCCACGCCGATCGCAAGGCTGCCGCCGGCCGCGTTTGCAATAATCGTGGTGGTATCCCCGGCAGTAAGTGACACACCGCCGTTAACTGTCTTGATCACACTGGCGTCCGAGATAAGGGCCTCGGCCGTGTTGGTGACCACATTGACCGAGCCGGCGAGAACGCCCGCGAGGGCCGCACCGAATTTCTCCTTGCCATAGCCTACGGCGCCTCCGCCGGCGATGGTGAGCGCCCATATACTTGCTTCGGTGGAAGCGGACAGTGACACCGGACCCACGGCGTTGGTGTCGGTGCCGATATCTGAACCGGAGATGTTGGCACGTGCTTCATTGTCGATGACGTTGACCGCGACCGAAGCACCCAGCGACGCACCGACACCGGATTTACCACCATAGCCGACCGTGATACTGAAACCGCCGGCATCCGCCATAATGTCAGCCTCGTCCGTCGCTGAAAGCGTCACAGCGCCGTCGTTGAGCGTTGTCACCGTGCTGTTGGAAATGAAGCTGTTGACCGTATTGTGGACCACGTTCACCGAACCGGTGCCGTTGAGCGCCACGGCCAGGCCGAGCGATTCATTGCCGACCCCGACGCCGATCGCGACATTGACGGTCAGCGCCCAGATGGTCGCCGTGGAAGTGGCCTCGATCACCACCGCACCGGCGGAGTGGATCTGTTCGCCCTCGATGTAAGCACGCACGTTATTGGTGACGACGTTCACGCTAACTGCGGCGCCAAGCGAGACGCCGTAACCGGACTTGCCGCCATAGCCGATGGCCGCACCCAGTAAGCCGGCGTTGGCGATGACAGCGGTGTTGTCCTCGGCCTCGAGTAAAACGCCGCGACCGCTCCCGGTCGTTACGGTGGCTGCGGTGCCGGGATTGTTGTTGTAAATAAAGGCTTCAACCGTGTTGGTCACGATATTGACCGAACCGGAGGCTGCGCCACTCAGGGCCAGGCCAATGGATTCCTTGCCCGCCCCAATCGAACCGAATCCGCCGAGCGTGAAGCCGGAAATCAACGCATTCGAGACCGCGCTCTGCTCGACGCCACCGTCGGCCTGCACTGTTGAATCGAGGATGTAAGCCTGCACGGTGTTCGAGATGATGTTCACCACCACCGATGCGCCGAGTGAAGCCGCAATGCCCGTCTTGCCACCGTAGCCGAACGCGATGCCCACAGCGCCGGCGTTCGCACTGATCACCGACAGGTCCTGCGCTTCAAGCTCAACGTTGCCGACAGCGCTCGTGAGAACAGTGCTGCCGTTGGTGATGGACGACACGATGGTCTTGCGCACCTCGTTGTAAGAACCCGCACCAGCGAGAGCTGCCGTGGCAGCGGTCTTGTCGCTGCGAGCACCCGCACCGGAGCCGGCAATCGTGAATGCCCAGACCATTGAGTCGGAGGTGGTCGCAAGCGTGACATCACCTGCGCTGCTGAGCAGGACGCTTTCGATGAACGACCGTATGGAACCGCCGATCACGTTCACAGCGACCGATGCGCCCACCGAGGCGGATACGGCGTTCTTCTTGTCTTTCTCCTCTTCGTCGGCTTTCGTCTGCTTCACCGCGATCTGGATCGCGCCGGCTACCGCAGCGATGACCGCCTTGTCGAAGGCGTCCAGGCTCACCGCGCCGGCACTGGTAACGGTCGCATCGCGAAGGTAAGAAATCGTGTCGGCATCGACCACATTGACCGTGACCGCGCCGCCCGCTGCGAAATCTGCTGCGCCCTGCCCGCTGATGGCAAGGCTGCCGATGACCATGGTATTGGATGTGCTCAGCGTAAGAAGCCCGCCGGCATCCAGCTCAAGGCCATCGACCAGGCGGAAAGCGTGACCGTCTCCTTCTTCGGCCGGCAGGTTCAAATCGACATCCGAGGTGCCGGCAAGCGCCAGCGCCTTCGTTGCGGCTAGTTGAATTGAATCCAGACCCTGGACGATGACATAATAGGTCCTGCCGCTCTGCAAGCCGCCGATCACCTTATCGCCGCCATTGCTGTAGACGACCGCGTCACCGTTCGAGAAGCCGTGAGCAGAGGCGAAATGGATCGTGTCCGTGTTTTCACTGATCGAGGCGGGACCGGTGAGATCCACTTCGAGGTGCGCACCGTCGATGTAACTGTCCACAGTGCTCGCCACGATATTGATCCCGACAGCGGCGCCAAGGGCCGCACTGCCATCGCCTTCACCCTGTTTCGCGATCCCCAGCACACCTGCGATGCTGCCAATCACGGAGGTATCCTCAGCGATGACGATCAGGTCGCCGCCCGTGTTTATCAGGTAAGGCTTTGAATGATCGGTGACATCAATGAAGCTCCGCGTACCAGCATCGACCACGTTCACGGAGACTGAAACCGGCATAGCCAGGCTGCCCTTCGCAATGGCACCGGCGCCGGCCACCGAGGCAACAACACCAAGGTCCCGGGATTTCACGGTCAGGTCAAGATCCGCCGTTACATTACTGTCCACGAGATAAGCATGCGTTTGCCCGTTAAGGACGTTGACACCCACAGAAGCACCGATGCCCGCGCCCGCGGAGGTCGCACTTGCGCCTGCAACACCCACGTTGATGGCCATGTTCGTGGCTTCAACGCTCACCCCGCCGCCAGTGGTCGTGACCGTGCTGCGTGTTATAAAGGCGAATGTCTCGAGTGCGAGCACGTTGACGGCAACGGCGCCGGCGGCACCGATCGATCTCGGCGTGCTCTCATCCGCAGTCTTCTTCTTGTCTTCGCTGCCCTTGTCAGCTGGATCGGCTTTGGCCTTTTCCTTCTGGATGTCCGTCTTGGCCGTGGCAACGGCCACCCCGGCAATAACGCCGAGTGAATCGGAGCTGATCTGCAGGTTGCCGGAGATGCTGAGGTCCGACCGGTCAACAAAGGCGCGGGTGTCGTTCGAGATCACGTTGACCGCCACGGCCCCGGATGCGGATGCGGACTGTAAAAGCTTGGAGTCCTTCTTGGATGGCGCTTCCTCGCCTGGCTTCGAGTCAGGAGCCGGCGTCTTGGTATCGTTTGCCGCTTCAGCTTTGACCACGGACTGGGACGTCGCCGTGCTGATGACGAGTGATCCGACTCCAGTGCGGTTCTCGGCTGAAACGCTCACGTCGTTCGCCGAGGTCACCAAGACAGCCTGGATGCTCGCCTCGGTTGTGTCCACGATGACGTTCACCGAGACCGAGCCCGAAATCGCGAGGTCGGGCATCTTTTTCTTTATCTTGGCAGCCGTGCTTTCCTTCTTCGCCGAAGCAGTATTCGCTTCTTCTTTGCCAGGTTCCGTGGCCTTGTCGTCTGCCTTGGGCTCCTCGGACTTGGGCTTTTCGGGCTCTGCCTCTTCGGCCTTGCTGCCTTCGGTCCCGGGCGAGGGGCTTGCATTCGCCTTGGGTTTCTTCTTGAAGAGGCCAGTGATCTTGTTCTTGATCGGCGTCAGGATTTTCTCGTTGACCTTGGCCTTGGCCTTGTCCGCCTGCGATTTCCAGCCCTCGGACTTCTGCGCAGCGGAGCCCCGCACAACCGAGGCAATCCAGCCGCCGTTCACAGCGTCAACCGAAAGATTACCACCCGCAGAAATATTCACTGTTGCGTCATTGTCCGTGTTGTACTCGCCGAGACGTGCTTTCGTATCGCGAGTCATGACGTTGACAGCGGCCGACAGGTTGGCCGTGCCGATAGAGCCTGAAATGTCGCTCTTAGTCATGTTCACGACCCAGGTATTGTCCCCCGCTGATATCGTAAGATCGTTACCCGCAGAAACGGTAGCCCCCTTGGCTATGTAGGCCTGTGTTGAATCTGTGACAACGGTCAGCCCGATTGCACCGGAGAAACCAAGCTCAGAGGCGCCCTCGCTGGAGGCCTGGGTGAGACTCACGATAAAGTTATCGCTTTCGGCGGAGAGGGTCACATCATTGCCGGCGCTGACTTCTGCGTCTTCATCGATATACGCCAAGGCCGTAGTCGCATACCAGGTGCCGACCACGGTACCTCCGGCCGAACTGCTCTTTAAGCCGCCGGTCTTCTGGTTATCTTTCTTCTTCAGATAACTGCTGACTGCCGGTATCTCCGCCATCGATTTTGTGAAACCATCAACGATGCCGCTGACCGCTTTTTTCAGTGGCTCGACCGCCTTCTTGAGCGGAGCTTCTATCTTATCCCCGAACAATTTATTCATCTTTTCGTCAAATTTATCGGCTTTGCCCAGCGGATTCTGAGTGCGCGCCCAGTTAATCGACTTCGCGGTTGAGAGTGCCGTGATCGACACGTTCTGATCGCCTTCCTCACCCACGGGCACCAGGCCGGGAGCCTGGTTGACGCTTGCGCCCTTGCCAATGTAGGCACGGGCTTCGTTATCGACGTGTATTAGATTCACCGCGAGACCAAAGGCCGTGGCCGTCTGTGTGTCGGAACCCGGCAGTGAGACAGCGCCGGCTTCGATGAAGTTCGTGACCGACTTCGTACCCAACGGCTTGATGTGGTCGCTGTACAGCGAAGTCACATCTTCGAATGCACTGAACTGGCTGTTCAACTTAAGTTTGAAATTCTCTAACTGGTCGACGTAATTAAGCGTCTTTTCGCCGGTGTCGTACGGATTGGCCGGATCATCCGGAGACTCGGACGGTACGAGTTCCGTGAAATCCGGCAGGCTCAAGCTGAGGAAGCCTTCGATAATCCCCTGGACATCCGAGATGATGGGTATCTTGAACTTGGTCGGCAGGCTCGCCTCGGCGCTGAGCGAGAGGTTCTTGGTTACATTGACAATGGCGTTGTCAGCGATGTAGGCGGTCGCGGTGTTCCTGCTGCTGCCGACAAAGATCGCCAAGGCAATGGTTTTGGGGGAGCGATACTTGTTTTTCACCGAGAAGTACGACTTGAGGTTGTCGCTGGCCAGGGCGTCAATCGTGAGATCGCCGTGTACAGTGATGTCGGCTGTGCTGCCGATGACGGCCTCTGCCACATTCGAGCTGCTCGCAAAAGCGAGACCGGCCGCGATGATCTCCTGGTCGGGCTTCTTGATCTTAAGGATCGTCGAAAGCAGCTTGTTCTCCAGCAGTACACCCCGGAGAGCTTCGACGATTGGCTTGGTTACTTCGCCCTCGATGGTCAAGGCAAGTGTCTTCAATGGATTATTGATCCAGGCCTTCCATTTCCCGGAAGGCCGAGAGATAAGCTGCGTAATGTTCACCGAGTTCTTGGCGTTGACCGAACTGGCCTTGACCGTCAGAGCGCCCGTTGTTCCAGCTGCCCCGGCAACGACCGTGCCGTCGACCCGGGCGATGCTGGTGGATTCCGTGTAGCTCACGCCGACATTGATACCCTTGGCTTTGCTGAGCGAGCCCGCCTTGATACTGCCGCTAACCTGCACGGTAAACTTGTTTGTGTTGGCGGCAATCACCTTCACCTTTCGCGCGATGACCGTGGCCCCTTCTTGGACCAGCGCCTGCGAATCCGAGTGGGCAATGCCCACGGCAACCTTGATGGCCGTGGCAGAGGGCGGACCCTTGACCTTCTTGATGATCCGGGAAGGCGCATCCTGCATGCGGTATGGCTGTGACGTTTTAGCCGCACCGGACGCTACCGCGGGCACCGGGTCTGTGACGCTGGCGGTCATGGTGTTGTTGACCCGGGCCTCAATACTGACAGTGTCCCCGGCATTGATCATGACCCCGTCCTTGAGGACCACCTTGGCGTATGCATCCGACTGTGCGTAGGTCACCCCAGTCGCTGCCGCTGTCGTTACCGTGGCGTCCGCAATGGCGATCGCATCGAGGGTCACATCGCTGGCAGCGGTCACTAAGACGTCTTCGTGCAGGATTATCTCGCTGGTCGCCTTGGAGACGAGGCCATTGGCCGGTATCGGCAGCTCGAACAGGGCCTTCTCCTTGATTTTAGTTAAGAGGAAATTCGCAATATCGCGGCCGCTGATCATCTCGAACTCGAACAGCGGTGCGTTCGGATCGGGAA
This sequence comes from uncultured Pirellulales bacterium, assembly GCA_964559025.1. Taxonomy (GTDB): domain Bacteria; phylum Planctomycetota; class Phycisphaerae; order Sedimentisphaerales; family Anaerobacaceae; genus NIOZ-UU13. The sequence continues at coordinate 27,214 of CAZLIO010000004.1, forward strand.
TGTAGGCAGAGGCCAAGGTTTCCTTAAGTGTGATGACCTTGGTCGATTCCTTGACCAGGGACTCAGCGACCTCTATGCGAGTCGCCGTCACACGAGTGATTGTGTAGTTCGCGTCGTTGTTTTCCGAACCAACGACCTTGACCACCATACCGGCACTGAAACCATCTGCCAGGAAACTACCGGTGGCACGCTGGATATACTGTTCAGTGCCGCCGTCGGCCGGCACAAAGCTCAGCTTCGTGCCGCCGGGATTGGTCATCTCGGTACCGGGCGACGGACTAAAGATCGTGGTCAACAGGCCGCCGAAGGGGTCGATCGAACCGAATTTCTCAGTCACTGCGCTGGTGGTGAGCGTTATGTCATTGCCAACCAGTGCGGCGTTGACGCCGATCTCGATCCGGGCCTCGGAAGAGTCCATCTTGAAGACCGGCGTGACCGACGTCCAGGAGGGGGTCAGGATCGCATTAACTGTCATGGTGATGTCGCCGGTTGCCTGCACGAGCGCATCGGCGCCCACCAGGATGAAGTTGCCAGCACTAAGGTCAATGTCGAGTTCCTTCGTGAGATCGCTTGCATCTTCGGCCACGAGCCGTACCCCGTCCGCAATGCGGATCGAGGTATCGGACGACAGGCTAAAACTGGAGTTCGAGGTTATGTTGCTGTTGATCACAATCTCGTCGGCATCAAGGATTTGCCAAGCCTCAAGTTGGCCGAACAGCAACTCATCCATAAAAGAATAGACATCAGCGCCAGCGCCGCCGTGGAAGGTGTCGGTCCCCTGTTCATCGGGGAGCACGCCCGGGTAGCCGGTGCTTCGGCGCAGCCGGAAGACATCGATTCCGTCGCCGCCCATCAGCACGTTGTCCTCGTAGTTGCCAATGAGGGTGTCGTCCGAGGTCGAACCGATCACGTTCTGGATGCTGTTCAGGATATCGCCGAATGAATCACCCGTACCTGTATCCTGGGTCGTGATGTTCAGATCAACCGTGACCCCCGCGGCGGAAGACACATAAGAGACCGTGTCGCCGCCCCCTCCGCCGGTGAAGTTGTCCGCGCCGGGACCGCCTTCGAGGACGTTCGGCTGGTCGTTCCCGATCAGGGCGTCATCGTGGTCGGAGCCGATGAGGTTCTCGATGTCGGTCAGTTGATCGCCGGTGGCTTCGCCCGAGCCCGGGGCCTGCACGGCCAGGGAGAGATCGACCGTGACCGCGGATGCCGCGTTCTCGTAGGACGCGGTATCGCTGCCGAAGCCGCCGTCAAGAATGTCCTCGTCGAGGCCGCCTTCGAGAATATCATCACCATTCAACCCGCGCAGTGTGTCATTGCCCGGGCCACCCACGAGGAAGTTCGCTTGCGCGTCGCCGATGATCTCATCGTTCGCCTCGCCGCCGATCACGTGCCGGATGCGGCTGACCCCGGTCGTGCCCGTGGCCGTTCCGTCGGTACCCACGGCGTCCGGAACGGAAAGGTTGACCGCGACCGGCGTTGTCCAGTCTGAGTAATCCAGGGTGTTCGCGGCTTCCGCGCCGCCCTCGATAAATCCGCCGAGCACCACGCCGTCTTCCAGGATGAAGGTGTCGCTTCCCGTGCCGCCGATCAGGTTCTCGATCGTCGCCGGGTTATTCACCGCGGTTGGTCCCGCGGCCTGCGTCACCGTGATGCCGCCGGCTGAGACCGTGAACTCGAGCGGGTCGGTAATCATCGAGAAGTCGAGGGTGTCTGCCGTACCAGCCAAATCGATGACCGTGACTGTCTCGCCGACAGCACCGTCTTCGAGGAAGACGTAGGTATCGTTGCCGGCACGCCCCTCGAGTGTGTCGTTGCCACCGCCGCCGGTGATCAGGTTGTCGCCGCCATCACCGCGCAGCGTATCGGCGTGAGGTGATCCGATCAGCCCCTCGATACCCATGAGCCGGTCGCCGGTCGCCACACCGGACCCGGCAGCCTGCACCAGCAGTGCGAGGTCCACGACAACCGGAGCGCCCGCGTCTTCGTATGAGGCAAAGTCGGTGCCGGTATCGTCACCAGCCGGTTCGCCTTCGAGGTATCCAAAGAGACGGTCGGCGTCCGCGCCGCCCTGGAGCACATCGTGACCGCCGCCGCCCTGCAGGTTATCGGCACCTGCACCGCCCGTAAGCACGTTGTCATATTCATCGCCGATCAGGGTATCGGCCAAACCGGTACCGATCACGTTCTCGACGTCAACAAGCGTGTCGCTGTCGCCGCCGGCGAATGTGTTGGGCGCGTCGATGATACGAAGATCAACCGTGACAGCCGTTAGGGCCTGCGCGTATGTCGCCGTGTCCTCACCTGCGTCACCTTCGAGAAGGTCATCACCACCGCGACCGTCCAGGACATCATCTCCTTCGGCACCGGAAAGTACATTGTCGTTCTCGTTCCCGATCAACTCATCGCCGTAGGGTGATCCCGAGGCATTCTCGATCCCATACAGAGGCTCTACCAGGTAGACGAATCCGCCGCTGCCGTCGGATTCCGGCACGCGTGCGTAAGCATCCTGAGGAAGGCCGGCGCTGTCGATGGTATTCAGGTCAACGAGAACCGCCTCTTCAGCGTCGATATAGGACACCGTGTCGCTGCCCGCACCGCCGTAGATTCCGTCGCTGCCCGTACCGCCAATCAATTCATCGTTGTCGTCCTGGCCATAAAGAGTGTCGGTTCCGGCGTCGCCCTGGAGGACGTCGTTGCCCGCGCCGCCAGTAAGTATGTCGTCGCCATCGCCGCCGCGCAATACATTGTCACCGGCATCACCCTGGAGGATGTCGTTACCCGCGCCGCCGATGATGCCCTCAATGCCCGCAATGGAAGACGTGCCGATTGGCGCGATCAGCATGTCGGCAAGATTGACCGTTACCGGGCTGATAAATACTGAATAGTCCAGCGTATCCAAGCCGCCCGGGCCGCCGTCAACGGCCAGCCCGTAATCGGTCTCGGAGGCGAACACTATGGTGTCGTCGCCCAGGCCGCCAACCAGGCTGTCAACGTTCTCAACATAACTGAGTTTCGATTCCCCATCAGTCACAGAGACGGTCCCGTCTGCGTTCACTGTGAACGTAATCCCTGCCTCAGCCTGCGAGAAGTCCAGGGTGGTGGTCCCAAGCGTATCGGTAATGGTGTCCGTTCCCCAATCGTCGAGGTAAGCGTAGGTATCGTCGCCATCGCCGCCTGCCAGCGTATCGTTCTCGCCGCCACCAGTGAGTGTATTGGCATTCTCATCGCCCTTGAGCGTGTCATTGAAGTCGGACCCCTCCAGGTTCTCGATCGCGGTGAGTGTATCGATATTGCCGAAGCCGTCGTGCGCCTTGACCCCAAGCTCGATATCGACTGAATCCGGATCGCCGCGATACGAAGCCGTGTCGTTATCGTCCCCACCGTCAATTGAGTCGCTGCCGTCGCCGCCTTCCAGGGTGTCGTCACCTGCGCCACCTGTCAACTTGTCTGCGCCCTCTCCACCATAGATTTCGTTCGGCCCGGCGTCTCCGGTGAGGGAGTCGTCGAAGTCGGAACCGATGATATTCTCGATGCTCGTCAGTACGTCTTCGTTTGCATCGCCTTCAGTACCGGTCAGGGTGCTGAGGTCGAGCGAGACGCGGCGGTTGGACGTGGCAAAGGAAATCGTGTCATTGCCTGCGCCGCCATCAATGATATCGCCCTCAGGACCGCCGTCGAGCGAGGCTACTTCCCCGCGCCCCGCGTCGTCG
>CAZLIO010000005.1:0-30667 GCA_964559025.1 uncultured Pirellulales bacterium
GGGCAATCGTAACGACGGGCGTCGGCCAAAACCAGATGTGGGCGGCCCAATTTTACAAATTCATCAGGCCCCGACAGCTTATAAGCTCAGGCGGACTTGGGACGATGGGCTTTGGCCTGCCGGCCGCCATAGGTGCTCAGGTAGCTATGCCTGATGCCACAGTTATTGATATTGACGGCGAACATAGTTTCAATATGACGATGACGGAGCTTGCGACGGCGGTCGAGCATAATTTGCCGATAAATGTCTGTATCTTAAATAACGGGTATATGGGAATGGTTCGGCAGTGGCAGGAGCTTTTCTATAATAAGCGTTATTCCAAGAGCTATCTGTCCAATCCCGATTATGCAACCGTAGCACGTGCGATGGGTGCGGTTGGGATTACTGTCGATAAAAAAGAAGATGTACCCAAAGCGGTCAAGCAGACTTTAGCGGAAAAGAAGCCCTGCGTTGTTGACTTTAGAGTCGAGAGCGAAGAAAATGTCTGGCCGATGGTTCCGGCGGGCAAAAGTATAGATGAGATGAGCGGGCTTGATATATTGGAAAGGTTAATCTGATTTGTCCTTAGAAAGTTGGATGAAAAATGAAGCATATAATAAGTGCATTGGTTGAAAACAAGCCGGGCGTTCTTGCCCATGTTGCGGGGATGTTTGCGGCGCGGGCGTTTAACATTGATTCGCTGGTCGTCGGCCGAACCGAAGACCCGCAGCTGAGCCGGATGACGATTGTTGTCATCGGCGATGACAGGGTCCTCGAGCAGGTCCGAAAGCAATTAGCCAGGATTGTTCCAGTTGTTAAGGTTCAGGATTTTGTCGGCCAGCCGGTAGTAGCACGTGATTTGATGCTTATAGCCATCTCTGCTCCCCCGGAGAAGCGGTCTGAAATCTTATCGCTGATAGAAATGTTCAGGGGCAAAGTTGTGGATATCGGCCAGAAGTTTGTCATGGTCGAAATCAGCGGGCCGGAGGCCAAGATTGAGGCCTTCATCAATGTGTGCAAGCCTTATGGTATTAAGAGCGTGGCGAGAACCGGGACAATAGCAATGCCTCGACATGCAAAAATTGAATCGTGATTCGTATCACGTCAAGCAGCAAACGAGAAGTGAATGGGGGATTGGCATGCCTATAAATTTCTTGCCTAAACAGCAGCTTTTAATATAATGCGCAGGTGCGAAATCCGGCGGTTAAATGGATGACTCACCGTTTCACCGAATTCGAGCCGGGTTTCGGGTTTTGAAGATGTTCAAGAGCAAGAACAGATGGTTTAATAATTCCTGGAATACAAACAGAGTAAGGAGAATTGAAGTTATGGCAGCAAAAATCTATTATGAAAAAGACGCTCCGATAAATGCGTTAAAGAGTAAGAAGGTAGCAGTTATCGGCTACGGCAGTCAGGGCCATGCCCACAGTTTGAATCTGCGCGACAGCGGTATAGAAGTGGCGGTGGCTGAGCTGGAAGGGACAGATAACTTTAAGCTCGCGACCGAGCACGGCTTTAAGCCGACTGATATAAAGACTGCTATAAATGGAGCGACGCTCATTATCGTAACCGTTCCGGATGAGGTTCAGGCGAAAGTTTATGCTGACGCAATCGGGCCAAATTTAGCAGCGGGCCAAACGCTTGGCTTTTGTCACGGCTTTAATATTCATTTCAAGTATATTGTGCCGCCGGAGACTGTGAACGTTGTGATGATTGCTCCAAAGGGGCCGGGGCATCTGGTTCGCAGTGAGTTCGAAAAAGGCGGCGGTGTGGCAAACCTTATAGCTGTCCAGCGGGATGCAACCGGCGATGCCAGGCAAATCGCCCTTGCCTGGGCAAATGGAATAGGCGGCGCCAGAGCGGGTGTTATTGAAACAACATTCAAAGAAGAGACAGAAACAGATTTGTTCGGTGAGCAGTGTGTTCTTTGCGGCGGCCTGACGGCGCTTATTAAGGCCGGCTTTGAAACGTTAGTAGAAGCCGGATACCAGCCTGAGATTGCCTATTTCGAATGTATGCATGAGGTGAAACTGATAGTTGACCTTATGTATCAGGGCGGCATGAGCTATATGCGGTACAGCATATCCAATACCGCCGAATACGGTGATTTGACCCGCGGGCCGAGAATTATTCCTGAGCAAACCAAAGCCGAGATGAAAAAAATACTTTCGGAGGTTACATCCGGCGAATTCGCCAAAGAATGGGTAAACGAATACAAGTCCGGGCTTAAGAACTTTAATGCGTTATACAAAAAAGACCACGACAGCCAACTGGAAAAAGTCGGGCGAAAATTGCGAAAGATGATGAAATGGATTGATTCGAAAGAAGTCTAAAAGCAAGCAGAATGTTTCGTGAATCATTACTCGAAACACGAAGTAAGAAAGGCCAGAGGACAGATGTTATGAGGCGGATAAAACAAACGCAAATTACGATTGTTGACTGTCGCTTCGCGGCGAAGAAATCAAAAATTGTAAGTCGTAAATCGACGGTTGCCATGCGCCTCTTCGCTGTTTTGCTTCTGGGCACTTTGCCGGGAGGCTGTTCTGCCGTGTCCCCATGGGCCAGGTCCCGGCAGCTTTCCTATCAGGCGAAACTTTCGGCCCCCTATGACCGGATAACGTTAAAGCAGAGCATCATTCAAAACGCAGTACCCACGATTCAAAGGCTGCAAGAAGAGCTTGAACCCGGTTTTGCAGAAGCTGAGCTGATTAGCCATAGTGAGAACGTTGTTGTCTCATTGGGACAAAGCAAAGACGGCTATAAGAGCTGGTTCAATATGGTCACTTTCCAGGAGAACGAGCTGAATGCAGTACGCAAGTATTTCTTCTTCGTAGATGACAAGGCCAGAAGCTTTCCGCTTAGTTCCAGTCGAGGCCTTAGGTTTGACTGCGAAATGGTAATAGGAGAAGAAATGCTTGCTGAGCCCGGCACGGCCGAAAACGCAAGACGAATTGCTATGCTGCGGAATGTTTTAGACAATTTTCACAAGGATATAGCTGAGCTCCGCGGTGATACAGAAGCACCCGACCAGGATAATAAAATGCTTGATATTTGCAGGATGCTCATAAATCAGGCATTTGAAGCAGTTTTGCGCGAGCTGGACAGCTCACCTGTGCTGGCAACGAGACTGAGCCAGGCCGGTGGTGTTGAATTCGACCACATTAATTTCGACAAAGGCAAAATCCAAATGGTTGTCGGGGGGAATATTGTTATGGTCAAAATCCGCTTAGGCGCGTTTACGCATATGATAGAAGTCAAAAAAAGCAAAGCAAAAAAAGAGCGGGTCCGTAAGCCGAGTTCTGTATCCCGCCTCTGGTAACGGCGGATGGCGACCATTTATCTTGACCAACTGTTGCCAGCTGGCTCTCCCGCACCTATTTTGAGAAGCCAACGAAAATCCTGACATAAGGCCTTTTATCAGCATTAAGCTTTATTTGCCCAATCAACGGTGGACTCTCAAAATAGGTGCAGGAAGCGACCTACCCGCTGGCAGAGTCCGCCAAAAGTACGGCGGACTCACACTCGGGCCGAGTAGCCAGCTACTTGGTCTTGCAGGCGGTGGGGTTTGCCCTGCCGGTGTCGTCACCGACGCCGCGGTGCGCTCTTACCGCACCATTTCACCGTTGCCTGTTTTCCGGCAAGCCGAAATCATCGGCTGTGTATTTTCTGTGGCACTTTCCCGCGGGTTACCCCGGGTGGCAGTTAGCCACCACCGTGCCCTGTCCTGCTCGGACTTTCCTCCAGCTTCCACAAAAGCCAGCGGTCGCCCGACCCACTCTTTCAATTGACTATTTTGGTACGAATTATTATAGCAAAAGTTCGTTTTGTTGTCCACTCCGCCTTTTAAGTTATGATATAATATTACTATGAAAGTCATGAGGAATCACACAACCTTAAAAAAGATGACTAAACAAGACGACTGCTATGTAGATGCATCGCCCCAGGAAAGGATTAGCTTTATCTGGCAGCTCACCGCTGAATTATGGTCGTTAAAGGGCTCACAATATGTTGAACAAAGATTACAAAGAAATGTTACAAATCTTATTAAACAACAAGGTTAAATTCCTCGTTGTTGGAGCATATGCAATGGGCATACACGGATATCCCCGCGCCACTGGTGATCTTGATATATGGGTCGAGGCATCTACGGAAAACTCAGAAAAGATCTATCAATCCCTTTCGGAATTTGGTGCCCCTCTTTCAGAAGTTACAAAATCAACCTTCTGTGAGCAAGGTATTGTTTTTCAAATCGGTGTAGCCCCGAGAAGGATCGATATAATCACTAAAATCGATGGGGTTGATTTTAAAAAAGCCTCTTCCGACAAACAAGAAATAGAAGTCGAAGGTATCAAAATTCCATTCCTCTCTAAAAAAAACCTTATCAAAAACAAAGAGTCAACAGGTCGTGAAAAAGATAAACTTGATGCAAAATATCTGCGTGGGAATAGCGATGCCTAATATATATGAGCAGCTACTTTTCTCACAATTGCCTCGAGATTTCGATATGTTTTTTGAAGTTCTCATCGTCGGTTTCGGGAAAATCGATTCTGAAGTGGACGCCTCGACTTTCCTGCCTCATTTGAGCAGATTGGGCCATAAGCAGGCAAACGGTGAGCATATTCTGACATTCCCAGCCCTGGGGTGAATCAAAGATTTTGTCCATCACATAGCGCTGCCAGAATCTGATAATCTCCTGGGTCTCTGCGAGCAGCTGTGCCCTTCTGGCGATTCCGACATTTCGCCACATAAGAGCTCGAAGCGAGTTTCTAACATCAGCGGCATCCAAACGTGTGCGGTCTGAATGGGTTATTTGATATTTTATCAAAGGGTGCTTGATATGGGCAGCGCCCGATGTTTTGTCCTGCGAAACCGCTTGTCCGGCTATTTTGCCGAATACCAGGCCTTCGAGCAGGGAGTTACTTCCGAGCCGATTTGCGCCGTGCAGGCCGGTGGAAGCTATTTCGCCACAGGCGTAAAGATTTTCGATATTTGTATTAGCCGAGCTGTCGGTCTTTACACCGCCTATCATATAGTGTGCGCTGGGCCGAACAGGGATGAGGTCGCGAGTGATATCTATGTCGAAACTTTCGAGCAGCTCGTTAATCTGCGGGAATCTTTTTGCAAAATATGCCTTATCGAAGTGTCGAACGTCCAGATAGACATGTGTTGACTCAGTTTTTCGCATCTGGGTAAGGATAGCCCTGCTGACAATGTCACGCGGAGCAAGCTCGGCGGCCTCGTGGTATTCCTTCATAAAACGCCGGCCCTTGTTATCCAGCAGCACCGCCCCTTCGCCTCGAATTGTCTCGGTAATCAAGGCCCGCGTGGCACCTGCAATGTAGAGCGTAGTCGGGTGGAACTGCATAAACTCCAAATCCTGCAATAAGGCACCGGCGCGGTAAGCCATAGCAATACCATCTCCAGTTGCGACTTGGGGATTTGTGGTTTCACGGAAGAGCTGGCCTGCCCCTCCGGTTGCCAGGATTGTGTTTGCAGCCCAGATTATCTGGAGACCCCTGCGATTGTCGTAGCCGATTATTCCTATACATTCGTTGTCATCATTGGTGAGCAAATCGATAGCGTAGAAGTTTTCCAATATTCTGATATTCGAGGTCTGACTGACTTTTTTTATAAGCGCCTCTGCAATCATCCTCCCGGTTTCATCACCGTGGGCGTGAGCGACACGAGGGTAACTATGGCCGCCTTCGAGCGTAGCGGCGATATGCCCGTCAATGAGGTCGAATTCAGTACCCCAGCGGAGCAGCTGCTCTACCAGCTCCGGTCCCCGGCGAACGACCAGGTCAACTATATCCTCGTTACATATCCCGCAGCCGGTTTTAAGGGTATCGGCTATGTGTGATTCGAATGCGTCCGCTTTATCAAGTACCGAGGCGATACCACCCTGAGCTTTGGCGGTGTTACTATTTTCCAGGGTATCTTTGCAAACGATGATAACGTTGCAGTGCCCGGCTGCTTCGATAGCGGCACGAAAGCCTGCGATGCCGGCTCCTATCACCAGAGAATCTGTAAAAAGCTGGTGTGTAGAGATAGAGTCAATGTTTACCAGATAGCGTCTGGGCTCGGCAAGTACACCATTTTGCGTTTGGGGTTTCTGTTTAAATCCCGGCTGAGCAGTCATGAATTTTTGCCTATATATATTGTTTTGAGCCGTCATTAAGGTTTGACGGCCTTGGAAATACTTGGAACTTTGGCTTTTCTTTGAAGCAAAACAATTTCACCGGGGAATAATCTAACATCATCGGCGTATTTAATTACGAAGCCCTGGAGCTCTTTTGTCGTTGCTGTTAGAAGAAGCCTGTCCTCAATTAACGTATGCTTTACGGCATTGGGGTCTTCTTTGAGCAATTCCCTCATCTTTTCATCATCGTCTGTAAATCGCATTTTCAACTGAGGTTCGATGGCTTCTATCTTTATAAATGTATGAACAGGTATTAAGAAGAAAGAGTTATATAGCCACTTAACACTGTTTGGTTCCTCTGGCTCCCACGGTAGCTCACTGGGGTAAACATCCAAAAAGAACCTGTTCTTCAACTTTACCAAATGTGCAATAAAGGAGCCTTTTTTCCCCTCCTCGCCGTAAAACAACAGTATGTAAGCATTCTCCGGTTCCTCAATACGACTGAATTCCCAGGTATTTTTAGGATTGTTGGGGTCATCCACCCAGGTGCCGAGCAGTTTTTTCTCGAATACGACGTCTTCTTTTGTATAAAGAGAATGCAGCGACATAACAGGAATACACCCGCCTAAAAAAGCAGCCAGCAGGTAAAAAAGAACCTTTTTTGCCAGCCCGTTGGAAACGAATCTTTCGATATTCATTTTTTGGCTTCCTTATGCCATTGATTATTTATGGTTGATTATTTTCAATTATCACCTTCAATTTTCAATTGTCAATTGCAAAGAGGGGCTAAAACCGATAGATTGCAGAGTCTATAATTTGAACCGTCAATGAGGAAACTTTGATAAAGAGGCAAGCATGTTGGATTTGAGCCCGGTTGGCTGGGTTGTTGTTGCTCTATGTGCGGTTATGGTGGGGATTACGAAGACCGGAATTCCGGGTCTTGGGATTTTAGTGGTGCCTTTGATGGCCGGCGTTTTGCCGGCCCGCAGCTCGGTCGGGGTGCTGCTTGGTATCTTGATATTAGCGGATTTGTTTGCTGCGAGCTATCATCGGCGTAATGCCAAGTGGGTTCATGTGCTGCGTCTGCTACCGGCTGCTTTTGCAGGTATCGCGGCCGGGTACTTCGGTTTGAAGGTGGTCAATGACCAGCAGCTTAAGCCGATTATTGGCGGGATAGTTCTGGTGATGTTGGGTATCAATTACTGGCGTACAAGGACTAAAGGTAAAGATGCTCCCGTTCCAACCCAATGGTGGTTTGCAGTCGGGCTTGGTTTTATGGCGGGAGTTACGACTATGATGGCCAACGCAGCCGGGCCTATAATGATTATTTATCTGCTGGCTATGCGGCTGCCCAAAATCGAATTCGTGGGGACCGGTGCGTGGTTTTTTTTCGTTATTAACTGGTTGAAGGTGCCGTTTAGCGCAAATCTGGACTTGATGACAGCAGCGTCTGTGAAACTTGATTTGATGATGCTGCCGTTTATTGCGGCCGGGGCGGTGATAGGGATATTTTTTCTGAAACGAATCCCGCAAAAGGTCTTTATTGCTGTTGTGCAGGTTTTAGCAGCCGCTGCGGCCGTCAAGCTCTTATTTTAATCGTCAAACTATCGCAACAAACCTGCAAAATTGGTTTGCAAAAAGGCATTTAAAAGGCGATGATTAAAGCTATGCATGGACGGGAGAACAAAGACAAATTTGGTGCCGCTCGGGAACAGATGCTCAGGCTGGATCTGAAGGGTCGCGATATAACTAATCCTGACGTCCTGAAGGTGATGGTTGAGGTTCCTCGGGAGGAATTTATACCAGAGTCATATTTCTCACAGGCTTATACCGACGGCCCGCTGCCTATCGGGCTGGGCCAGACTATTTCGCAGCCATATATCGTTGCTCTGATGACCCAAGAGCTGCGGGTCAATCGCAACTGCGAGGTTTTGGAGATTGGAACCGGCAGCGGATACCAGACTGCAGTGCTCAGTAAGCTGGTAAATAAAGTTTATACTATAGAAAGATTCGAACAGTTGTCTGAGTCTGCCCAGGTGGTTCTGGGCAGGCTGGGCGTCAGTAACGTTGAGTTCTATGTTGGTGACGGCAGCTGCGGCTGGCCGGCGGGCCAACTGCCGCCGTCGGGATGTTTTGACAGAATTATGATTACCGCTGCGGTGCCGGAGATACCAGAGCCTCTGGTCAAACAGCTTGCCAATGGCGGCTTTTTGGTCGGGCCGGTCGGCTATGGAGGAGTGCAGAGGTTGGTTGCCTGTGAAAAAAGGGCGAGCAAACTCATCGAAAGAGCAATTTGTGACGTTCGGTTTGTTAAGCTACTCGGCGAATACGGTTTCGAGCAATAGTTCTGTGTCATTTCTACGAAGCTTATGCCTGCGAAAGCGGGTGGCAGAAATCCAGACCCTTCCAACCAATGTTATGTATAATTTTTTCAGCAATTTTCAACTGTGAGTGTTATTATAACATTATATAGGACTAAATATGTCCTATACTGTTTGTGTGTCAATATCAACGTTTTTTTATTACTCAAACTAAGTAAAATTTGTTATCGTATGTCCTATGGCTGGTCATACGATAACGGCAGAGATTGGGGGGGAATCACAAAACAGGCTTGACTTGTCGATGCCGGTTCGGTATCTCAAAGGAGTCGGGCCGGCCAGAGCCAAGACCTTTGCGCAGCTGGGCGTTGAGACAGTCGGTGATTTATTAGAGTATTTTCCGCGCGACTGGAATTTTGTTCCCGCGCCGACAAAGATAGCTCAAATGCTGCCGGGCGAGGACACGGCTGTTATTGGTCTTGTCGAATCAACAGACTACCAGGATTATCGCAGGGGCCCGATATTTGAAGCCATAATCAGTGACGACACAGGCGTATGCAGAATTATATGGTTCCACGGCGGATACCTTCGCAAACAATTAGAGCCCGGCCAAGTAATAATTGCATCGGGCAAAGTTGCCCGATACAAACATCAGTTACAGCTTACCAATCCGAAGTTTGTGGTACTCGATGAAGAACATCCCCGGTCGGCTGAGTATTTTAGCGGCGGAGTATATCCGGCCTGTAAAGGACTGAGCAGCAGGCAAATCAAAAAGATAATCGGACGTGTGCGGGAGGCAGCTGATAAGCTGGTGCCGGAGTTTTATGGCAAAAGTTTCTTGCAGAAAGCAAACCTTATCAGCAGAAAGGACGCATTTCGGTGGATACATTTGCCGCCGGACGAGGAGAAACTGGCACAGGCAAAACGCAGATTAAAGTACGACGAGCTGTTTTTAATGCAGTTAGGATTGGCGCTTCGACGGTACAAGGTGCAGCATTTTTCGGCGGCGAGGCCGTGCATTTGCACCGAGGAAATCGACCGTCGAATCAGAAAGCGTTTTCCATTTTTGCTCACCGAGGACCAGGACGGTGCAATCGCAGAAATCGCTGCGGACATGAGCAAACATAAGCCGATGAATCGGCTGTTGCAGGGTGATGTAGGTTCGGGCAAAACGGTGGTGGCGCTTTATGCCGCTTTGTTAGCTGTGGCCAACAGGACGCAAGCGGCAATTATGGCGCCTACGGAGATTTTGGCCGGTCAGCATTCTCTTAGCATTGAAAGATATTTGAAGAACAGCAACGTAAAAAGGCTTTTGGTAACAGGGGGACTGACCGGCCGGAAAAGGACGGAGCTTTTGGGCCGGATAAGAAGCGGCGAGATCGATATTGTCGTGGGGACGGTGGCATTGCTGCAGGCCGATATTGAATTTAAAGAATTAGGGCTGGTTATAATTGATGAGCAGCATAAATTCGGAGTCGAACAAAGGGCACAATTGCGAAAACAAACCACTCCGCACTGTCTTGTTATGACGGCTACGCCTATTCCGCGGACGCTGGCGATGACTGCATTCGGTGATTTGGATGTTTCCGTCATCAAGCACTCGCCGCCAGGCAGGGGCACCGTTATTACACGCTGGGTCGAGCGGCACAACCGGCTCAAAGCGTATGAGTTTATCCGCGAGCGTTTGAAGGCGAGGAAACAGGCGTATTTTGTTTATCCTCGGATTACTGCCGTTGAGCAGGACAACGATGTCAGGGCTGCAACCGATGAGTGGAAGTATCTTTCTACGGAAGTATTTCCGGAATTTACCGTTGAGCTTCTGCACGGACAGATGCCATCGGCCAAAAAGCAGCAGACAATGTCGGAGTTCCGCAAAGGTAAAACCAATGTGCTGGTGTCAACCATCGTAGTTGAGGTCGGGGTTGATGTGCCGAACGCGACAATAATGGTCATAGAAGGAGCGGACAGATTTGGCCTGGCCCAGCTGCACCAGCTGAGAGGGCGTATCGGAAGAGGAGAATCCAAGTCATATTGTTTTTTATTCGCTGAGACCGACAGCCAAACAGCTCAAAGCAGACTCGAAGTAATGACCAGAAGCAATGATGGTTTTGAGATAGCCGAGCATGATTTGCGTCTGCGTGGGCCGGGGGAGATGTTCAGCACACGACAGCACGGACTGCCGGATTTGAAAATAGCAAATATCGTAGATGACCTCGACCTGCTGGTGATGGCCCGGAAAAACGCATTCGAACTGGTCTCGCAGGACCCGATGTTAACAAAGGCCGAGAACAGAAATATTCGCCAGGCTTTGTTGGCCAAGTTCGGTGATGCACTGGGGTTAGCGGATGTGGCCTGAATACTATTGACTATTGATTATTTACTATTTACTATTGACTAAGCTGCGTTGAGTAAATTTTTTCGATAATAGAAGGCAGGGTGTGCACTGCACACCTTTTTGTCTGAAAGTAACCCGTCGCCGTACCGGCGACAGCTAAACAAAATAAGAAGAAAATATTGTAAAACCGTTGTCTTTTGGCATAGTCAATAATCAGTAGTAAATAGTCTTGACCTATGCGTATAGAATATAAAAACAAACGGATGGAGAGGGTTTTAATCGGCGTCAATGCTTTGACTTCGGCGATGGTTGCGGCGTCTTTTGTTATACTATTCGGTGGTTTTAAGGAACCATTACTGCCGGAGGTGATTTTATATACCATTCAGGTCGTTTCACTTTGCATCTTTGTTGTGGAGAAAATAATACGGCTGTCTAATGCGGTTTCAAAGGTCGACTTCTGGCGGGTGAACTGGTTTGAAATTCCACTTTTGCTTATGCTTGGCGTTTCTGTTCTCGGAGCAGGCCGTTGGTTTGCACCTACGAAAGCAGAAGCGGCGGTAATTCGGCACTTCGCTGTGGGCATCTATCTTGTCCTGCAGGTAGTTGCAAAGCTTTGCAGGACCAGCGTAAACTTAGCGGCATCGGGCAAGAGCCCAACCCGAACATTAATCGCAAGTTTTCTGGTTTTAATAATTTCCGGGGCTGGGCTGCTAATGCTACCCAAGGCATCGACCGTTGAAAGCCTGAACTTTGTTGACGCCTTGTTTACAGCTACCAGTGCGACCTGCGTTACAGGGCTAATCGTGAAGGATACAGGCCGGGACTTTAGTTTGATGGGACAGGTGGTGATTCTGACGTTGATTCAGCTTGGGGGTTTGGGGATAGTTATCTTTGGTGCGGTATTTGCGCTGCTGCTGGGACAGGCATTGAGCCTGCGTGAATCGGCGGCAATGCAGGATTTACTAAGTGCCCGCACACTTAGTCGAATAGGCAACATGATAGCCTTTATCTTCATCGGAACAGTGTTTATCGAGGCATTCGGTACAGTCAGCCTTTTCGGAATGTGGAACGATGTTCCCGGGCAGGTCGCCAATGTTCACCAGCAATGGTTCTATAGTATCTTTCACTCGGTCAGCGCTTTTTGTAATGCGGGCTTTAGCTTGTTTAGTGACAGTTTTGTCAGTTATAACAGAAGCTGGGGTGTGTACGTAGTAGTTTGTCCGCTGATAATCTTAGGCGGACTCGGTTTCGGTGTGCTTTACGACCTTGTCAATACTGCGGCTGACAGGGTAAAACGGTTCTTCAAGAAATTGTTTTACAAGCGCTACCGTCTTTCGATGGAAACGCCAAAAAGGCTGCGGTTGCAGACCAAGATAGTTCTCAGCGTAAGTACATGTCTGATAGTTTTGGGAATGTTGGCCCTACTCTTGTTTGAGCGCTATGCAGGCCGGGGTAACCCGACCGAACATAGTAATATTCTGGGTGCTCTGTTTCAGTCGATCACGGCCAGGACGGCAGGCTTTAACACGGTCGATGTCTCGGCGATGTCGGCATCGAGCAGGTTTGTTTTGATTTTGCTTATGTTCATCGGCGGCTCGCCCGGCTCTACGGCCGGCGGAATCAAGACTGTAACATTAGCTGTGGTTTTAATGACTGCTGTCGCGGCGCTGCGGAAGCGGCAGGAAGTCGAGATGTTCAAGCGGTCAGTTCGGATAGTTGTCGTCGGCAGAGCAATTACCGTAACGCTGCTTTTTGTGGCGGTTTTGTTCATTGCTACGTTAGCACTGAGTATTACGGAGAACTCAAACGGTTTTATTATGTCGGATATTATGTTCGAGACGGCTTCAGCTCTGGGCACTGTGGGTTTGTCAACCGGCGTAACCGGCCCTTTGACAACGTTGACGGACGCCGGTAAATTGATTATTATAGCAACGATGCTTATCGGCAGACTCGGGCCTTTGACATTGCTGGCGGCGCTGACGTTTAACATAAAACCGGCTCGATATAATTATCCGGATGAGGCGGTAATTGTCGGATAAATTGGTGAGTGGTGAGTAGTGAGTGGTCATTAATGAGTTGACACACCAATTAACTAATTTACTACTCACCAATTAACTCAAGAATGGGAGCTAATGCTATGAAGCGGTTTGCTGTAATAGGACTGGGACGTTTCGGGACGAAATTGGCCATTGCCCTTGCGATGAGCGGAGCGGAGGTTATCGCAATTGACAAAAACAGAGACGAGATAGAGCTGATCCGGGACCAGGTAAGTCACGCCGTCAGGCTCGACAGCACCGACGAAGAGGCGCTTAAAGCACAGGGCCTTGATAAAGTTGACGTTGCTATAATCGGTATAGGACAAGGCACAGGAGGCGGTTTTGAGGCTGCGGTTCTTACGGTCGTGAACCTGCGGCAAATGGGAGTTAAACAAATATACGCAAGAGCAGAGGATTTGATTGCAGGCGAGGTTTTTTCCAAAGTAGGTGCTTCAGAGGTTATCTATCCTGAAATCGAATCGGCTCAACGATGGGCATATAAGCTTATCGCACCGCAAATCGGAGAGAAAATAGATTTCACGCCCGGCTACAGCTTAGCCCGGATAAAGGCGCCGGCCAGCTTCGACGGCAAGACGGTTATGGATTTGCAGCTACGACAGAAATATAACGTGAACCTGGTTTTGATTAAGCGGGGTGAACACGGCAAAAGCAAAAAGAGCGAGAAAAGCAAAATTATAAACGTTCCCATGCCCAATACTGTCATCTATCAGGACGATATTCTAATGGTGGCCGGCTCCGACGCAGACCTTGCAAAACTGCCGCAAGAGTAAGGCTAAGGGAAATGAACGTCTATGAAAGAACTCTCTACAGAATTGCTCGATGAGATTACCAAACGCTTGGCTGAGTCAATACACCCGGAGAGAATTTATCTTTTCGGCTCACACGCTGCGGGCAATCCTGACGACGACAGCGATGTCGACCTACTTGCTGTCGTACCTGACACAGACCAATCAACAAGAGAAATCGCTATTGAGGGCAGGTCAAGCCTTAGGGACTTTCTCATCTCTTTTGATTTAATTGTTTGTACTAAATCACAATTTGACAGATATGCCGACGTTAAAAACACGATTATGAACGAGGTTCTTTATTATGGCAGGCTAGTCTATGGATGCTAAACTTGAAATGACCAAGCAATGGATTATGCGCGCAGACGATGATTTGCGCTTAGCCGAACTTATTCAAAAAGATAACGATCCGGCATATTGGGCGATTGCTTTTCACGCACAACAATGTGCTGAGAAAGCTCTAAAAGGTCTGTTGACTTTCCACGATATCCGAGCGGGAAAAACACACGACATCGAAAAACTACTCAGGCTAAGCTCACCCGTAGTTGATGAACTCGAAAGGTTTACCGAGCAAGCTAAAACTTTGTCAGTTTATGCGGTAGATTCACGATATCCCGTTCCACACGGAGATATAAGTAACAACGAAGCAATTGAAGCTATAGAAACAGCGAGAAAGATTTTTGAATGCGTTTTAAACGCACTGCCGGACCTTTCTAAACCGCCACAGGAGTAAGAAAAAATCCGGAATTCCCAGATTTTGCTTGCACTATTATCGCAAATATGCGATATTATATATGCGTGAGCAAGGATGCCAAAAACAAAGGTCATTGTATACCAAGATAAGGACAGTTCGGTTCCGCTGATTAAATGGCTTAAAAAGCAGCCTCAAAAAGTACAGGACAAGTGTGCTGCGATGATTGAGTTGTTAGCTGCCAGTGGTCACGAACTGAGACGTCCATATGCCGACTATATTGACAATGGAATTTATGAACTTCGCCCCACAGTTAAGCGTGTGCAGTACAGAATATTGTACTGCTTTGTAGGAAAAAACGTCGTACTTCTCACGCATGGGTTGGTTAAAACCGACAAAATTCTTAGGGCGGAGATAAAAAGAGCGATTGAGTATAGAAATAGATTTATTCAGGATCCATCGCTACATGGCTATGAAATGAAAGATTAATTATGACTAAGAAAAATAAAACTACAACTGATGCCGTAAAAATACTGCACAAAATCTTTATTAAGGATGATCCAAAGCGGCTTGCTTCTCTGGAAGAGGAACGAGAGAAATTGAAGATCGCAGGCCAGATTTATGACCTTCGGACGCAAGCGGGTTTGAGTCAGGCACAGTTGGCTAAATTGGTCGGAACTACCCAATCTGTGATAAGTCGCTTGGAAGATGCAGATTATAGCGGCCACAGCTTTAACATGCTTCGCCGCATTGCAAGTGCGTTACATTGCAGAGTTGAGGTTCGGCTTGTTCCGGAAAAAGTATTATCCACGGGTACATAATATCGTGGTCGGCTTCAACGCAAACTTAGCTAAACCGCCCTAAGAATAAACATAATAAGGCAAATTTCCGTGGGTTGCTTTTGAAAGATTACACTCCACGGAAATGACAAAAGCTATTATCAGATCTTCCGGTATTTTCGTAGCATATCGAGCAGGTTTTGCATGTCTTCGGGTAAAGTGGCCTCGAATTTTACCATTTTGTCGGTTTTCGGGTGTTTGAATTCGAGCGTGTGGGCGTGCAGGGCAACCCGGCTTATGACAGGCTGCTGCACGGCAGGTTCGGTATCGGCCAACTGCCAGGGATAAACCAATCCGCCGCCATACATATCATCGGCAACGATTGGGTGCTTTATGTATGAGAGATGGACCCGTATCTGATGTGTTCGGCCGGTCTTGGGTGTGAGCTTCAGCAGAGAAAAACCGCGGAAAGATTCGAGGACCTCGTAAAAAGTAATTGCCTCTTTGCCCACTTCCGGCCTGATAGCATATTTTTCTCGGATTCTCGGATGGATACCCAATGGTACTTTTATGCGGTCGGCGGTCAGCTCAGGCGTGCCGTGGACAATGGCCAGATAGCTCTTTTTGACCTGACGGCGTTCGAATTGTTTGGCGACTCTCCACTGGGTAGTATCATCTTTTGCAACGACCATAACGCCGGTGGTGTTTTTGTCAAGTCGATGTACGATGCCCGGGCGAAACTCACCGAGACCGCTCGATAGCTTATCTGAATAAAATGCAAGTGCGTTAACCAAAGTACCGTGTGTGTTGCCGCGAGCAGGGTGTACAAGTATGCCGGGCTGTTTATTCAGGACGATTAAGCAAGAGTCTTCATAAATGATATTCAGCGGGATATCCTCGGGTAGAATATCTTTGCCGGGCTGTCTGGGCAGTGTTAAATCGATTTTGTCACCAGGGCTTAGTTTGAAGCTTTGTTTGGCGATTTTGCCGTTAACCTGGACAGAACCTGCCTTGATTGCATCCTGGATAAAACGCCGGCTCAGGTCGCTGAAACGGCTGTGGAGATACTTATCGAGCCTGCGTTCTTTAATTGAATTTCCGACGTTCAACGTTAACGGCTCATTTTCGGTATCCGGCCCCTTCATTTTTCTTTTTGAATCATTTGACGGACACATTGGGTTCGGGGACATTAGAGTTAACATCAGGGAGGACATTCGATGTCTGAGATGCCTGATTTACATCAATTGGCAGGATAACCTCAGCAGGCAGGTTGGTGTCAACTGGTTTTATCTGGATTGTCGGCCCTGTAGCAGCCCCCGTCGTTTGGCTTTGCAAAAGCGAAGCAACGGGAGGAGCCGGTGCCGGCTTGAAAATCACTTTTTGCTTATAATCGGCCATTGTCTCGAGGCGGTGCTTTGCCTGAGTGACGGCTACAGTACCTTCGAAATCGGGGTTTTCGGCAATAATCTGATATATCTGCTGTGCCTTTTCAAAGTTAGCAAGCTCTTCCTCACAGAGTCCCAGGCCGAATTCAGCCACAGCCGTTAAAGACGGATTAGATGCCCCCCTCAGGCGGGTTTGGATTGCTTCGGTGTAAGCAGCCTTTGCCTGGTTTATCTGCGCCGCTACATCCTGCTCACTTACAGTCCCTGGCCGGTAATGCAGCTCTGTCCGCAGGGCTTCGGCCTGTTTAATAAGGGCCAAAGCAGCCATTTGGTCGCTTTCGGCGTTTTGGGCGAAGTTTCCAAGACTGTTAGCGGGCTGTAGGAGTATAAATGAAAGGTCTCTTCCCTGGGCTTGAGCACTAAGTACTTGCATTTTACTGGCCGATAGCTGGTTAAGCAGATTAGTAAACACAAGCTGTTCTTCGACTACTGCACTTTTTCTGTAGCGGTACCGGACGTAAAAGGCTGAGGCCGCAACCACCACTGCTAAAATGATGATAATAATTGTGAGATTTTCCTTCGTCCATTGGGGCAGATTGCTCAGCCATTCGGCTAATTCATTGGTTTTTAGTTCGTGCCGGTGTTCAGCTCTCATTTGTTTCCCTTTTTTTTATTCTAAATATTATAGCGCTTATTACTTCCATTAAACTCTTGTTTTCGATTGTGAACTCAAGCCGGAATTATATCAAAATCTCTTTTATCTTGCAATAGGTCTATAAATCGGTTAAATTTTAGCCGATAATTAGATGAAAGGGCATAGATGTTCGAAATAAAAACAGAAAACAGAGGACAGAGGGCAGAAGACAAAAGGCTTTTATTTCTTACTTTTTATTTTTCGGTAATCTTTTCATCAGCAGTTTTGCAAAACGAAACCAAAGGGGCCCAGGCAGGCACATTAGAAGGTATCTGGGACCCGGCGAAATATATCAGCCTTGATGAAATTAAGCCGGGGATGGAAGCTTATTGTCTGACGGAGTATGGGCTTGCCGGTATCGAGAAGTTTGGCCTGGAAGTTGTGGATGTAGTTCGTGACGTTGGCCCTGGTATGGATTTGATTTATGTTAAGGGTACCGATGAGCGTTTTATCCACACGGGCCCTGTGGCCGGTTGCAGCGGTTCACCGGTCTATATCGACGGACGATTAGCTGGGGCGCTGGCTTATGCTTCCTTTTACAGCAAGGACCCACTTTATGGGGCAACGCCTATAGAGGAAATGCTTAGAGTAGGCCAGGGAACGCAAGTTAGCCGTTCCGAGCAACGTGCCGGGCAGAGGTTGTCTGTGTTTGATTTTACCAGGCCGATTGATTTCGCCGAGATTGACAGACAATTTAGAAATAGCCTCCTCAAGAGAAGCCGTAATCTTAGCGGCGTTAATCCTTTGCCGTGTCCTCTGATTACCTCCGGTTTGCCGAGGGGAGTTTGCGAACAACTGGATGAGCTGGTTAAGCCCTTCGGACTAATGGTTGTTGCAGGCGGCAGCGGAAGTAACAAAGTCGAGGACAGCGAAAAGGTGGAATTAGTACCGGGAGCTTGTCTTTTCATACCGCTGGTAAGTGGTGATATAACAATGAGCACGTTTGGGACTGTAACCGAAGTTAGGGGTGATAAGGTTTATGGTTTCGGTCACAGCTATCTCGGTTACGGCCCTGTAGATTTGCCGATGGCCACAGGGAAAGTGCACACGGTAGTATCAAGTATATATCGTTCTTCTAAGCTGGCCAGTATGGTAGAAACAGTTGGTGCTTTGACGACAGATGAGTCGATGGCGGTCTTCGGACGGATCGGCGCAAAGGCCAAAACGATACCACTGACGATACGAATAGACCGTTACAACGACATCGAGAAACGGGTGTACAACTGCCGAGTTGCTAATAATCGGCTGCTTACCCCACTGCTGCTCCAGTCTGCTGTGGCTGGGGCGGCTTTTCAGCTCGGCGATTTTCCCCCGGACCACATGGTTGAGTATAAGGTTGCTATCGGTTTAGAGGATGCCGAATCAATCAATTTTGAAAACGTCTCCACCGCTCGTGGTCTGATTGAGCTGATAATGGAAAGTGTCGGCTCAGTCGCGCTGCTTATGAATAACCCTTATAAAGAAGTTGGTATAGAATCAATCGATTATGATATTCGCATCGTTCCAAGGAACATTATTTCACATATATGGTCGTTGGATTTGTCTGATTCAAAAGTCAAGGCCGGTGAAAATATCGAGATTGGAGTCGTTGTGGAATCCGTTCTGGCGGGAAAGAAAAAATACCAGTGCACCCTGGAAATACCCGAAGATTTGGCACCCGGAAGATATGATCTGACGGTGTGCGGCTCGCCGGATTACGAGCGGTTTCTTCTGAAAGCCGTCCCTTATAAATTTATTGCGCAAAGTGTGCCGGATTTGATTGAGGCTCTTAATTATTCTTTAGGTATTGGTAGAGATAAGCTGTATTTCCTTTTGACTCTGCCGCCCGGTGGTGTCGCCCTGGAGCAGGCTGAGCTGCCCGACCTGCCGGGAACCAAAGTTTTGGTCCTGCAAGACGCAAAAAGGACGCTGAGAATCCAGCCATATCAACATTGGATTGAGCGAAGTTTAGAAACCGGCACAGTGGTTATAGACAAAAAGGTTATAAAGATAACCGTAGAAAAACGATAAGTCGTCTGTGGTTTTGAGCGAAGCGAAGAACTCATTTTCATAACCGAGAATCTTCCGCTTTGCTTCCGGATGACTACGAAAATCAGTCATTTTTTTTGGAGAGTTGCTATGAGAGATAAATTCCACGTTAATTACAGATTAATC
Organism: uncultured Pirellulales bacterium; assembly: GCA_964559025.1. Taxonomy (GTDB): domain Bacteria; phylum Planctomycetota; class Phycisphaerae; order Sedimentisphaerales; family Anaerobacaceae; genus NIOZ-UU13. Next base: position 19,317 of record CAZLIO010000005.1, read on the forward strand.
TTTACGGTTTTGCTCTGTCTGTTTTTGAGCCCGGCTTGTTTGGCGGTTAACAGTAAGGTTACACGACATAGCAGCAGTTCGGATTTATTGAAAGGGCAAGCTGAAGAAGTTGTAATTAGCTCACGAGGGACTATCCAGCTCGGGCGGGCAGCCGAGACGCCGGTCGAGGAGGAGGAATTCGAGGACCTTGGAGACGTTTGGTCGATAAACAGTATCGTTGTCAGCGGTGGAACGGTCTATTTCGGCACCAGCCCTAACGGCGGCATTTATAAATACAGCCTTAACAAACTGACAAAGATTTATCCATTAGAAAAAGACAAGATAGAAAACAAGATAGAAGAAGATAAGAGCCGAGCCGAGAAAAAAACAAAGGATGCAAATGAGCCCGACAGCAAAATCGTCGATACTGAGGAGCATTTGTCAAACGAGCATATTTTCGCTATGGCAACCGATGTGTCCGGCAGACTTTTAGCAGGTATAAGCGGTGAAAAATGCAGACTTTGCCGGTTCGAAGCCGACAAGATGGAAACTATTTATGAGCCGAACGATGCCAAATATATCTTCGCGATAACTGTTGATTATAGCGGTAATATTTATTTGGGGACCGGGCCGGAAGGTAAGGTTTACGGACTCAATTCTCTCGGCAAAAAAGCCCAGCTTATTTACGATAGTCTCGACAAAAACATACTTTCACTCGCGACCGGAGAAAACGGTCATATTTATGCGGGAAGTGACAGCCGAGGATTGGTATATAAGATAAACCCACGTACCAAAAAAGCAACGGTTTTATATGACAGTGAACAGCCGGAGATTACAGCACTATTATTTACAGAGGCTTGGGGAGAAGGTGGTCTGTATGCAGCGGCGACATCTGCTAAGATTGTTCAGGCCCAAACGCAATTTGCCGCCCAACTGCCTTCCGACGGTCGGCCTGAGGCAGAGACGGAAAACGACAAAAGCTCCGGCCGGAAAGAGGGCGGACGTGAGCTTAAAATTGCAAATACAAAAAAGCCAAGCAATGGTAAACCCGGCCAGGGACCGCCGCCGGCCCGCAAACCAGCAAAACCGGATAAAGCCAGTCAAATATACAAGGTAACTAAAGACGGTTTCGTGAACGATATATTCAGCGAGGCTGTTGTTTTCTTTTGCCTGGCAGAAGAGGATGGAAAGGGCACCGGGCAAGGCGGGAACCCAAAGCTGCTTGCCGGAACCGGAAACAGCGCCCAGCTTTTTAGCATTGACCCTATCGCCGAGCAGGAAGCAGTTATTTATGAAGACGAGAAGGCATCACAAGTAACAGCGATAGCTGTGGCCGGCAATGATGTGTACCTTGGGACAGCAAATCCTGCGAAGCTGGTGAAGTTAGGTTCCGGCTTTGCCCCGGAGGGTACTTACACATCCGACCTTGTCGATGCCGATCAGCCGGCGAAGTGGGGTAAACTACAGCTCGAAGCAGATATTCCACAAGGATGCAAAGTACAGGTGGCTTGCCGCAGCGGAAACGTCAAGGATGTAAACGACCCGACTTTTTCAGAATGGACCGAACTGGTGGAAGTTTCAGAGCCGATACAACTTAACTGCCCTTTGGGAAGGTTCTGTCAATATAAACTTGTGCTGCAAAGCGAAGCCGGTGATAAAAGCCCGCTTATAAGGGAGATTGCCGTTGCCAGCACTGTGCCGAATCTGGCACCGAAGGTCGAATCAGTAACTGTTGGTCGAGCTGCGACGGCCAGCAAGGAGGGATTTTTCAAAATCAGCTACAAGACCAAAGACGACAACGGTGATAAGCTGATTTATCAAATAGATTTCCGGAAACTCACCAGAACAAACTGGATTGAGCTGAAAGACGAGCTTGAAGCCGCCAGCTTCGAGTGGGACGCAAAAACCGTTGAAGACGGTCGATACGAGGTCAGAGTAACCGCAAGCGACGAGAGAAGCAATACCACCTCGACCAAGCTGACCGGCAGCAGGATAAGCGACCCGGTAGTAGTTGATAACACCGGGCCGGTCGTTAAGAACATAACAACATCCGCCCTTAAAAACACCGAACAGTACAGGATTTTCGAGATTGAGGTTCAGGATGAGCTCAGTGCGATTGGGAAACTGGAATATACAATCGATAGTAATGCTGACTGGATAGGTACTGTACCGGACGATTTGGTTTACGATACTACGGATGAGAATTTCACCATCAAAATAGACGCGAAAAAAGATTTACCCCAAGGCGACCATGTACTGACAATTAAAGTCAGCGATGCAGTCGGCAATACAACGTATAAGACTTTCGAAGTCAATGTTGGTGAGTAGTAAGTGGTGAGTAGTTAGTAGTCAATTAACCACTCACCACTTAACCACTCACCAATCGCACAGGTGACGAATTGTGCGATATGTCGAATTTGAAAAAATTGCTGAGACGGTCGAATCACTTTGCATATCAGCCGGCTACGAGCTGCCTGAGGATGTTTTAGCTGCTCTTGAAGAAGCGGCACGGAAAGAATCCAACCCTGGGGCTGTAAAAATACTGGAACAGCTCATCGAAAATGCCCGCATAGCAGCAGACGAAAAGATACCTTTGTGCCAGGATACGGGGCTTGCCGTGGTCTTTGTAGAGCAGGGTTCTGAAGTGGCGGTCAACTCCCCTACCGATGATACCCAGGCGACGTTGTTCGATGCAATCAACGCAGGCGTCGCGGCAGGCTTCCAAAAAGGTCATCTACGAAAAAGCGTTGCAGGCGACCCTCTAAGAAGAAAAGACACAAGACTCAAGACTAAAGACTCAAGACTAAAGACAAAGGATTCCAGTCTGTGGTCTGGTGTCTGTGGACCTGAGTCTTATAATACACCTGCCATAATCCATGATGTGATTGTGCCGGGCGATAAGTTGAAGCTGACCGTCATGACCAAAGGCGGCGGTTGTGAGAATAAGAGCCAATTCAGGATGTTCAGGCCCACGGCAGAGAAAAAAGAAATAATTGATTGGATTGTTGATGTCGTCGGCTCTGCCGGCGCCGACGCATGTCCGCCGTTTGTCGTTGGGGTAGGGATTGGGGGCGATTTTGAACTAAGCTGTCTGCTGAGCAAAAAGGCGCTGTGCCGGAACCTAGCCCAGAAAAACAGTGATGAATTCTACGCTGAGCTTGAGACCGATTTACTTTCGAGAATAAATGCGCTTGGCTTAGGCCCGCAGGGACTCGGCGGTGATACGACCGCTTTGGCTGTTCTTATCGAGACTGCTGCGTGCCATATTGCGTCGCTTCCGGTGGCGGTGAACATCGAATGCCACAGCCACAGGCACAAAACGGCGACAATCTAAAGCAAGCAGGAGCGTTTCGCGAACAGCCCCTACGGCGAAAGTTACACTATTATTGAAAAGGCTGTTTGTTTGGCCAGCCGTGTTTCTCAAATCTGCCGAACTCCTTTCCCAAGTCCTCACCTTTAGGGCCCAGAGCCGAACGTACTTCCTGGACATGGGCGTCCACAAAGACGGCATTAACTGTGCCCGCATTTAAGTCTGCCGACGAGGTACCATGGAAGGTTCCGAACCAATCGCGGCCATCTGGACACAAGGCATTGTCATTGAGTACATTGCTATTGCCCGGCCTGGTCCACATATTCTCCGCAGAAAAGAAAAATACTTCCGATTTGCTTCTTGTTATCTCGGAACGTTTATGAATCCCGCCGCGTCCTTTTGAGTCTGTTGCCGAAGAACCGCCCGGGTCACCACTCTTTGAGCCTAACCATGAGTTCATGCTGTAACTGTATTGGGGAATAACCGGTATGGAAGGGTCGTGGCTGGGATGCCTTGTGCCCTCGGACTTGGCAAGGACTTTGAACGATGGGCAGAGATTGACTTTCTTCTCTTTCAGATAGGGCCAAAGAGGGCCGTCGGGCGGATATCTCGGGTCGTGCCATCGACAGTAACGCTCGTACCCGCCCACAGGCGACTCTGTCTTGACGAGCGAGGTCCATGAATAAGGATAACGGTCATCATTGTCATCCAAATATAAGGCCTGTACTATGCCGTATTGACGCAGGTTACCCCTACAAACCATCTCCCTTGCCTGTTCCTTAACGCGCTGCAGTGCCGGCATCAATATCGCCATCAATATCGCAATGATGGCAATTACGACCAACAGCTCTATCAAGGTAAATCCCCTTCGTTTGTTCATAATGGTACTCCTTTCATCTTAGTAAATGACTAAATAATAATCAATTACCAATCGCCAGTTACTGATTTCATTAGTCTTTAAAAGAACTCATCCAATTGGGCCAGTCAGCCGGCAGGACGCCGCCAGCGATAGTCCAAGGATTAATCAGGTTAAAATCACGAGACCACTTTAATGTCCACAACTGTTTAAGCCCTACTTTCTGGACGTGATAGTCCATAAAAATGATATTTACATGTCCCTCGTGGCGGTTGAGGCAGTAACGGTTCATTGCATTTTCGTCAGGGCGGAGCTGATGACCATCGTATTCCGGAGGTGTATCGTCATCATCCGGCCATCCACACCAGAAATAGCAATCCAGGAACATAGGTATATTATTGCCGCCTTTGACGTTAATAGTTCTCCAGAATCTGTTGGCCGCTTTTCCATAAACGTCACTGCCCACCGGCACATATATATAGCCATTTACCCCGTAGCTGCCGTAATAACCTACTGTACGTTGTCCTCCGGCATCCCAGCCCGGGACCTTTCCCCAGGAGGTAAACGTGCTGCCCCACCAGTCGATCGGCTGTGTCATGCTCGGGTTGGCGATTCTTTTGGCTACCGGACAGCAGCGTATGTCTTCGGTGGTGATATAGTATTCCCGCATTGAATCCATCCAGCGTCCGTAAGCGTCCCCGCCGCCTTTGCGTTCGGGGAAATAGCCCTCGTTGTCGCCCGTGTACATTGCAAAGATAGTGCCCCATTGTCTAAGGTTAGACTGACAAGTAACTCCTTCTGCCTGTTTTTTTACTCGCTGCAATGCAGGCATCAATATCGCCATTAACAATGCAATGATGGCGATCACGACCAAAAGTTCTATCAGTGTGAATCCTTTTTGTGTGCGCATAACTGAATTTTCTCTTTTTCCTCCAAAGAAACGTTTTTCCAAAGAACCAATTAGCACAAGAAATACACCTGTGGCTGTAACAGCTTTGTTTTAATCCTGATGCATCGCCGCCTTACCCCACATAGCCACGGCGGCCCAGTGAAGATCCTCATTGCCGGCTTGTGTCCCGGAGAAAGCCGTCGGCGGCACCCGTTTGCCAAACTCAATTGTACGCGGGTCTTTCCATTTGTGATATTCACTGTGCCCGTCTGCAAAAGAAAAGGTCGTTCCGTCACCGTGCCGAACCGGCGGCGGGTCCCACCACTGCTCCTGCTGAACATAACAGGTCCAACCACCCAGAGCAGAAGTTATTGTACCGCCATCATCAAGAAAGACAATCCTGTAGGCCGGGTTGGGAATGTCCATTCTCTTCTTGATCATCTCCGCACCCATATCGGGCCAGTCCTTACAGTTCATAGCATCAGATATAGAGTACGTCCGCAACATTTCTTCCCAAGCGCCTGAACGAACGATCTTGTTAACGGTCGGGCATTTATAAATTTTCAAGGTCTTGACGTACGGCCACATGGCTCCGTTCAGGATAGCATCTCTTTTTTGGTCTACAGTCATACCAGAGCGCCAATCAGCGAGCACCCAGGGAGTTTCATTCTGATGTATGCTGTACTCCCCTGTATCGCCGTTGACGAGATTGTCATCGTTCTCATCGGCATACATAATCCAGGCAAGGGTCAGCTGCTTGAGATTGCTCAGACAGGTCGAACGCCTGCCCTGTTCCCTGGCTCTATTTAGGGCCGGCATCAAGATAGCCATCAATACTGCAATGATAGCGATTACCACCAAAAGCTCAATTAGTGTGAATCCTATTTTTCTGCGCATAAAAATACCTTTCTTTTACTGTGCCAAAAAAATAAGTTTCTTAATAATATTATTCAGCAAGAACGGCTGAGCCTAAAAGCCCGACCCTTTATGCGTAATAGTCATTTTCAGTAGTCTCTGTAAGGCCTAATCCACTCCGGCCAGTCGCTGGCCTGAGCACCGCCGGCCAAGGTATAAGGACCCGCTGTGTTGAATCTCTTATGCCATTTCAACACCCACAGCTCTTTTAGTCCTACCTTTCTCGCCGAGAAATCAGCAAAAGAGCAGCCTACATACCCATCATGCCGGTTGACGCAGCAGCGTCCCATGTGATTGTCGGTCCAGACCGCGTCCTCAAAGGCTGCAGGTAGTTCCATTTCCTGCGGCCATACGTCGAAACGCAGGGCATCTAACATAAGCGGAATATTTCCTGCGCCCTGAACCCTCGGAGTTTTGAAGAAATTGTCGGCCCGGATGCCATTCTCAAACGTGTAGCTCGGATCTGCCGGTGTGTCAAGCAGATAGCTGTTTAACGCATAGCTGCCCGCGATACCGTCCGGGCTGAGGTTACTGTTGCCGGTGTAAAAGATGCCCCAGGCAGAGAAGTTATTGAACTGCTGCCCGCGATTGCCATTCTCATCAAACAAAGGTTTCGTGGCCGTCGGGCAGAACCATGTCTTGTTTTTGATACGGCTTTGATAGCGTTCAGGCAATTGCGCTATCCACCAATAAGTGCTATCTCCGAAACCGCTAAAGAATTTACCGTCATTTTCGTCCATATAGAACTCAAAGATAAGGTTCCACTGTTTGAGGTTTGCCAGGCAGGCAACCGTTCTGGCCTGCTCCTTTACCCGTGCCAGTGCCGGCATCAATATTGCCATCAATAATGCTATGATAGCAATTACTACTAAAAGCTCGATTAGGGTAAAACCTTTCCGTCTGCTCATAATAACGCTCCTCATCTCTAAAGAGACTCTGTCTATACCTGTTCTTCAAGATGCGCAAGAACAGCACTTTGTTCCATTAATTCAGCATTTTTACACTACTTTAGCTCGATATTACCGGATGCAGTATTATACACCAAATCTGAAATTTTTGCAAGATTAAAATTTGATTGAAATATATTAAAAACGTCGGGTAGTTTATAAGAGGGTAACCTGTCTGTTTCGATACGTTCATAACCGGGGGTAGGATAGAATATCAACTCAATGGAATTTACCAAAAACCTTATTTTTTCGCAAATATTGATGATTTGATACCTGGTAATATAAAGTGACCCATTTTCGAGTCAGGTATTCGTAAGAATGCAGGAAGATAAGTTTGCGATGGCGATGTAGTCATCGGCGCCGAGTTTTTCGGGACGTTCTGTCGGATTGATGGAACATCGTTCAAAGATTTCGTGCCAATTATCAATTTTTGCGAGATTGCCGCGGGCCAATTTGCTGCAGGCCATAAGGGTCTTACGGCGATGACCCATAAAAAGATGTACGGCCTGACTGAAAAACTCCATATTCTCAATACGCTTTAACTTTTCCTGGTCGCGGACAAAGCTGACCATTGCCGAATCAACCTGTGGCTGAGGCCAAAAGACCGTCGGCTTCAAAATCCGTATAGTTTTTACATCGCCGGTGGCACTTAGGAAAATACTCAGGGTGCCGTAATCACTGGAAGCCGGGACGGCCGTCATTCGGTCGGCAACTTCCTTTTGGACGGTAACGTACATAGCGTCTGCTGCTCTCGGACCTGTAACCAGATTCAGCATTGTCGGCGAGGCGACGTTGTAAGGCAGATTTGCCACTAACAGGATTCGGCCATGATATTTTTCACGAGCCGACTCCAGTGCGTTCGTAACCGTATGGCTGAGGGTGTTTTTATTTTCAAGAATATCAGTGTTGATAAGCTCGATGTTTTGTACGTTTGCGAGCCGGCTTTGTGCAATTTCAGCCAGTGTCCGGTCAATCTCAACAGCAATGACTATACCGGCTTTTTCGATTAGGGCCTCAGTTAAAGAACCTGTGCCGCAGCCGACCTCGAGCACAATATCGTTATTGTTGATATTCGCCGAATCGACCAGCAGCCGCATCAGATTCAGGTCGATGAGAAAGTGCTGGCCGAGCCGTTTGTTCGGACGGACGCCTGCCGAGACAAGCAACTGCTGGATTTGCCTTTTTGTCTGCATTGGCTTTAGGTGTTCGTTGTGTTGGCGTGAGCAAGCTGATGAGCCTTCTTTGTTTTGGCCATTTGTATTGCAGTTGTTATGGCTGCTTTCATGCCGGTTGACTCGGCAATGTTTTGGCCTGCGATATCAAAAGCTGTTCCGTGAGCAGGTGATGTTCTTATAATCGGTATTCCGATGGTTACATTGACGGCCTGCTCGAAATTGAGCAGTTTTACAGGTATCATACCCTGGTCGTGATACATTGCGACGACGCCGTCGAATTCGCCGTGGACAGCCCGCAAAAAGAGGGTGTCGGCCGGGAACGGGCCTTGACAATTTATGCCCTGGTGTTGTGCCAATGAAATAGCAGGCGATATTATGCGCTGTTCTTCATCGCCGAATTGACCGCCCTCGCCGGCGTGTGGATTTAACGCGGCAACGCCGATCCTGGGATTGTCAACGTGAAAATATTCTTTCAATGCCGTATCTAATAAATCTATCGGCTCGAAAACACAGCCAATGGTAAACTTGTGCCTGACTTCAAACAGTGCCTCGTGAATTGTTGCCAGCGCCAGTTTTAACGGACCGGCGATAAACATCATCACCTTTCGTTTGGATTTGCAGCGGGCTGCCAACATTTCGGTGTGGCCGGGCCATTCAGCGCCGGTCAGCTTCCAGCTTGTCTTACTGACGGGAGCGGTTACTACGGCATCTATAATACCGTCTCGCGCGGCGTCAATGGCATCAAGGCAAAACCTTATGGATGCCTCACCGGCTAATTTGCTTGGACCTTTTACCCAAGGCTCAACAGAATACTCATCGTAATCAGCAACAACAACTTTATACGGATATTCCCGGCTGATTTTTTCGTGCTGATGTCGGCCCCAAAAAGGCTCAATCTCAGCAGCGTCAGCGGCATAGCAAAGCTGCTCGTTCATACCAAATATAATGAACTTCGCAGTCTTGCGTACATTCGGGTCAGCTAAGGCTTTAACGATAATCTCCGGCCCGATGCCGGCGGCATCGCCCATCGTTATGCCGATGACCATCTGTTCAGCTATCGAATTATTGCCGTTAGTTTTCATAATAACGTTCAGCATACAGTGCAGAGCTTGTGCTGTTTGCCTTGTGCTGTTTAAAAGCCTAATTCTTTTAGTTTTTCGGCTGTTAGGGACTGCTTCTGTGGCAAAATCTTCTCAAGTTGTGTTTTTATCGTCTTTACTATTATATCAGTTTCGATATTTACCTCATCACCAATTTTTACTTTACTTAGGGTAGTTTTGTTTAATGTTTCGGGTATTAGGGCGACGGTGAAACTGTTCTGGTCGATACTTGCTATCGTCAAAGAAATTCCGTCCACAGCGACCGAGCCCTTGCCCACCATCGCATTGAGTAATCCTGGCTCGGCAGCAAACTTCATATCAGCAAATCGGCCGTGTTTGTCGATTTTTTTTATTGTTGCTGTGCCGTCAATGTGGCCCTGGACAAAGTGTCCGCCAAATCGGTCGGCAGCTTTGATAGCACGTTCGACGTTGACCTGCGATGAGGGCTTTAATTTGTTTAGAGCTGATCTTGCCAATGTTTCGCCGCTGAGCTCGAAAGTCGCAACGCCGCCTTCGAGCCTGGCAATAGTCAGACAGACCCCGTTTATGGCTATACTATCGCCGATTTTGCTGTCGTCGGCCAGCTCGCCTAAATCTACGCTCAGCAGCATTGTGCTTTCGCTCCGGCGAACCGACATTACTGTGCAAACAGCCTCTATTAGCCCTGTGAACATTTATGATTGACTATTTACTATTTACTATTTATTATTTATTTAAGATACGAGGCACAAAATTGGAGACCCAAGCCTGTTATCTATAGTTGATTATAAATAATCAATATTCAATAATCAATTGTCAATTGGTAAAGGGGTGGGATAATTATGAATACATTCTGGCTGAAAATAGCAGGGCTGGCCGTTCTCGTTGTGGGTGTGATTATCCTGATTACTGTTTTTACGTCCGGGACTGATTCGGGACCTAAAGAGCCTCAAAAGACCATTTACGACCAGGCCGAAGAAGATAAACAAAGATTTTTAGCTGAGCCCAAAGAGGTAGATTCCACGGTGCAGGACCTGACCACAGAGAGCAAGACAGTAGCTGAACGTACTGGGCCGGCTATAGAACCTCCCAAACCAATCCAACCGGTCCGGTTGTATTTCAAGGAGCTTGGCGAGATAGACAATATAGAAGCCGAAAGGCTCTTGAACGTGGCCGGCCCAGGCCGCAGTATAGGCCGGTTACCGATGACCGGTTTTAAGCTTATGGTGGACAGTTGCCGGCAAATAATCCGGAGTTGGCCGGACAGTTATTATGCATACCAAGCCCAAAGAATGTTAGCTGATATGCCGGAAAGATATCAACAACGATACCGGGTCACGGAACAAGAAAAAGACGTTAGCAGATTCACCCAACCAAGACCCGGAACCAAACCTTTCATCATGGAGGAATCCCGTTAAATGTCTGCAACAGTATCTACCGCCAATATACCAGTGATTTCGATAACCGCTGATTGTCTGCCGGAGGCCTGGGAGAAGGCGGTCTTAGCTGTTTGGGACAATGGCTTCGAGGTTAAAACCCAGTACGATAAGCCTGAAGACCCGCCGAGCAAAGATGCAACCGTTATGATTACTGTTAGTGAGCCGTTCAGGGAGCCGAGAATTCATAAGAACTTTCCGGGTGGGCCTGAGGAGCTTGAATCGTATCGGCAGGAAGTAGTCAACGGCATCCACGACCATTGGATCGACCCTGCTGCGGGTAAGTGGACTTATACATATCACGAACGTCTGTTTTCGTATTGTCCTGTGGAGGATATACGAGATGCCAACTCACCGAAGCCGTTCAGGAAGGTGAACCAGATTCAGTATATTATCGATTACCTTTCGCAGGCCGGGCACAGCCGCAGGGCTCAGGCGATAACCTGGATGCCGACGGCAGACCCTGCGACCGATGACCCGCCCTGCCTTCAGAGAATATGGTGCCGGTTAGTAGCAAACCAGGCGGGCCGGCTTTCGCTCAATATGAACACCCACTGGCGCAGCAGGGACCTCTACAAGGCATGGTATATGAATGTCTATGCACTTACCGACCTTCAAAGAATAATTGCCGAGGGCATAGCCAAAAACAGAGGTGAGCCGGTGAGTGTGGGCAGGTATGTCGATATAAGCGATTCGCTGCATATTTACGGTAGTTATTTTGATGAGGTTGCCCGGAGATAGAAAAGATGCGACAAAGCTCATTTC